>NZ_CAAAFM010000001.1:0-300000 GCF_900634605.1 Chlamydia buteonis | reverse complement strand
AGCTCAGTAGGCTTTTTTGTTGAAATAAATCGATCGATGTAAGTTGATACTAAAGACTCTCTTAAGCGTCTATTAGTATACGTGAATGTTACGTTACAAGAATTTGCTTGGTGATAATGGAAAAAGGGACACACCTGATACCATTCCGAACTCAGAAGTTAAGCCTTTTATCGCCGATGGTACTATACACAAGAGTATGGGAGAGTAGGTCGTCGCCAAGCTTTTAGTTATTTTGACTCGTAAACTGAGTTTTTATGAGGAGAGTAGAAATATTCTCCTTTTTTTTTGTTTAAATGTTTTGATTGAAACATAACTTTCCCTTATTTAACTTGTTTCTAGTGAAATAATGAGTTTCACTTTTCTGAAGTTGTTTAATAACTTGTATGTCAAAAGTGTCTAAGTACAAAAGCTCTTCTTGGAAGAGCCTAGCTATCCAGGCAAATGTATTGAGATACCCCTTTACAAGGTATTTTTAGTTTCTCATAGAGAACTAGTTCCTAAAGATTATTATTCTCTCTTTTATTTAACGGGCCTAAAATAAACTATATTCTCTACTTTGTTTTAGGGAGATTTGTAAGATCTTGTTTATTTCATTTGACTGATTGTTTGTTGGATTTCAAAGGTTTTTTCCTCCTGAATGAACTAAACGTCCGAAAACATGCTACTAATGCTATCTCTGCATCTATACATACTGTTTATGATGATTGCTCTGCATCAAGACCAGATCATTCTGAAGAAAATCAAGAATTCAATGAGTCTCAGACAGGTATCTTGGAAATCTCACAACCTACTATAGATGTCACCTTAACTAATAACTTATCTTTTGTTGGATCTTTAGAGGGCACTCCTTCAGTATCAGAAGATGTTCACGAAGATAGTGTGTTGCCTCCAGAAAGTTTTTTAGATCGACTTGGAGAAGCTGTTATGAATATCCTTAGAATTTCAGAAGCAGTATCTATTTTTTGGATTTTTCCTTTTAAGCCTTCAGTAGTGTTTTTTGGTATTGATGGAGTGTGTATCTGCTTTTTAATGCTCACTAGCCCTCGCTCTAGAAGAGAAAGATATCGTAATGTGCGTATTTTACTTCTGTGCTACCACACTTTTTCTCCTGCGTGCACAGCAGCTTTATATCGTGTCATTACTTTCTTTGGTTGGACATTACTGGGTAGAGATGTGTTAGAGTATGCTCTTCCTGAACTTCGAGATGCATTATGCAGACGATGCTTAAGATGGTTTGGAAGTATTACGGAAGATCATCGGCACTTATTTAGTAGAGTAACAAGGATAGGGCGTGCGAATATTAATAGTTGCTATAGGAGGGATGGCCACTTTTGGGCTTAGAAATTAGTGAATCTTGTCGGTATAATGCAACAGGAAATACAACGATAGCCATTATTCCAAATGATCAGACGAATTTTTGTGGAGAATTTACTAATGGCCGAGCGTATGCGATTAGCCATGCTACCCATACGGTGTTTAGCTTTCTCGCTATGATAAATATATATTGCGTCATTAGTTCGAATAATGCTGAGAACTCGTGATCGATAAAATATTGAGCATATCTATAGCGAGAAAATATATACTTAGTAATTAGCTGCCAAAATCATCGAGAATTATCGAAGATCTTTCAACTCCATAATTTTCGAGTAATTTCAGGATACTACTGTTGTGTAGTGGTGGACCACATACATAATATAGATAATCTTCAGGATTGCTAAGTTTGCTAAGTTGACCAAGCTCAAAAGCTTGGAATAAGAAATTCGTTTTCTCAGGATCATTCTTATCCCAACCTGCTGCAATATCTTCAGGAAGAGGCTCCGATAACACTAGGTGGTAATGGAAGTTAGGAAAATCCTTATCTAATTTTTCATATTCTTCTTGATAGATATTTTCTTTTAGAGACCGAGCTCCGTACCACAGAGTGATATCTCTTGTAGAATGTTTATCCAACAAAAGATCTAAAATATGACTTCTACCGAATGAAGATCCCGCACCACCTATTAAAAAAATTAAAGGGCGGTTGTTTTCTTTCATGAAGGATTCGCCATAAGGACCAGATACAGTAATCTTGTCCCCGGGTTGTAGAGAGAAGATATAGGATGAGCATACTCCCCAAGGGATACCTGGATTAGGCGCATTGTTAATAAAAGGAGGTGTCGCAATACGGACATTGAATTTAATAATAGGCAGTTCTGCAGGATATGATGCTAGAGAATATGCTTTATTAGCAGAATCTGGCTCTAAAAGGCTGTTATCTATAATCCGGCCAAATAAATTAAAACGTTCCCAATCACTATGATATTCGGGAGCCATAGTTTGCTTCCATTCGGAAGTATTAGTTTTATATGCGGGAACACGAATTTGTAGATAGCCCCCAGGTTTAAAGGGAATAGGATGAGCAGGATCAATAGAAACAACAAGCTCTTTTATAAAGGTTGCTACGTTATCGTTAGAAACTACCGTACCTTCCCAAGAAGAAGCATGTAAATAACGTTCTTCGATTTCCAAACACATGTCGTGTTGGACCTTGGTTTGACAGGAAAGACGCCAGCCTTGTTCTAACTGTTGTTTGGAAAAAGTTGCGCGGTCTGTTTCTAGTGGTTGGTCGGCGTCTTTAACAATTTTTACCTTACATTGTTTACAAGTGGCCTTGCCTCCACATGGCGAAGGGATCGGAATACCTGAATCTAACAGAGAAGATAATAAGGTACGACCGCTATCTACAGTTTTTGTAAGAGCGTCGTCATCATTAATTTTTAGCTTACAAGGATGAATTTTAACTAGAAACTTACGAGCAATAAGAATGATTCCAGAAAGTATCAAACCTATAACACAAAATACTAAACTAGCGATGCTGATAAAATATAGGCCTGAAAGCCAAGTCATGATCCTAAAAATCCTCGACTTCGTGAATAGCTTATGGTGTCAAGTTATAACTTGGCTTATAAAAAATCAATGTAGATTTCTATAATATCCTAGCCAGTAAATGTCTATATCTTAAAGCTTATGCTTTAGTCCCATCTGGCTTCAAAATTTCAGAAATAGCTGCTTTCAGTATCTCGATTTTTCCAGAGGTAACACTCAGAATTACGGTGTGTTCTCGGATTTCATCAATAGTTCCTAAAATCCCCATAGCAGTAACCTTGTCGCCTTTTGCAAGTTCATTTTTGCGTTTTTCCATAGATTTTCTGCGTTTTTGTTCTGGGCGCCATAAAATGAAGTAAAAGAACAAAATTGCAATGCCAAGCATTACAGCGGGTTGAGCAAAAGTACTTTTTACTTGAGAGCCGTCTTCATCTGCTAAGAGAGATGATGAGCTCAAAAGAAATAAAAAACACGTGAATAAACGAGAGAACATTAAACCACCTTTACTTCGGTTATTTCAAGGAAAGGTTAACACAACAGGAAGCGTGCATTCAATGCTTTTCCTAGAGGTCGCCTTCTCTTTCTAACAAAATGATATTTTCTAAATGCGGAGAATGAGGAAATTGATCTAAAGGCTGTACTTTTTTAATGCGGTAACCTGCAGAAATTAAGCTACAACACTCCACAAACTGTATTTTTGGGTTGCATGAGATATAAATAATTTTTTTTGGGGAGATTCTTATTAAGTATTTCAGCACCTTGTTTTGTATGCCACAGCGTGGGGGATCAATGATAGCGACGTCACAAGAAGGATGATCTTGATGCCGTTTACAGAAAGTTTTTACATCTTCTAGATGTACTTCAATGAGACGTTCTTTTTTATTTATTAAGATATTTTCTTTTGCGGAATCTATAGCTTCAGGAACGATTTCTACTCCTATAACTTTTTTTACATATTTAGAAAGCATAATACCTATAGTTCCCGCACCGCAATAGAGGTCTAAAAGTGTTTCGGATCCTTGTGGATCTATAAACTCTTTGGTAATTTCTATGATTTTTGCTGCCTGGAGAGTTTGTGGTTGAAAGAAGCTTCTAGGGCGCACATGAAATACAGCGGAATTTCCATCTTTAGGTAAGCTTAATTTTTGTTTAATAAATGCTTCTCCGTAAAGTAGGTTAGAGCGGAAGTAGGTAGGAACGTTTTTCGCACTCACGCGTTCTTCCCATACAATAGAAACAATGGGAAGATCAGAATGTATAAGCATATTTTTCCATTCTTCAATAATCTTTTTATCGACGGCATATTCTTCTCTTGCAGATGTTGTGAGAATGACCATGAGCGTTTGTTCAGGGCTGCCAATGCGTACAGTTAAGGTACAAAGAGAGCCTTTATTGAAGGGGGGATAGTAAGCTGTAATCTCAGGATGATTTTCCCACCATGTGCGTGTGAGCTCTAGAATATCCATTGCATGTTCGTGAATCATAAGACATTCTGTAATGGGAATGCCTTGTTTCGGTTTTGTAGGAGTAATGAATCCTAGGCTTTTCTTTCCCTCTTTAGTTTGGAAAAAAGAAAATTCCATTTTATTTCTTCCCCGCAAAAGAGGATGGCATGGAATTACAGGTAGAATATCTGAGGCAGGGAAAATAGGAGCAAAGAGCTCATGTAAGATACGTTCTTTAGCTTTTAAAGAATCGGAGTAGGCAGAGTGAGGTGAGGAACACCCGCCGCAAATGCCTAGGTGTTTACAATTGGTGACTGTAAGCATGGTCTATTTGTAAAGGCTCTAATTTTCGAATCGAATTTTATGTGAAAAATTCACGTGCCTGCGGGATAGAATTACTATGCGTCCACTCAGCAGTTAAAAATTACTGCAGGATTTTATCATAACGAAGTGTTTCTAGGGATAATCTTTTAGGATTAAGAGAAAAGGAAAATGAGGGCAAGTTATAAAATATAATTACCCTCTAAAAACCAAGACAAGGAAAAAACTATTTTCTTAGGGAGCGAGATTTAGAGTTTTTTTTAGCTTTTACTTTAGCTGGAGTCTTTTTTGTAGGGGCTTTAGCTTTAGGGGTAGCTTTAGCTTTTGCTTTTGGCTTAGCTTTTGCCTTAGGCTTAGATGCTGATTTTTTAGTGACAGCAGCCTTTTTCGCTTTTGTTGCAGGCTTGCGAGTCATCAAGCCAGACTTTTCAGCTTTGATTGATTCTTTTCTATATACTTTAGCAACTTTTTCTAGCTTGATAGAGTCCGTACGTACTCGTTGAGCTGCTGCTTTATTTCCTCTTTCGGCCTTGTCTAAGTCACGTTGGATACTTTCCAACAGATCTCTCATTTTTTTTGCCGTATCTTTTAGCGCCATGAAAAGCGTCCTCTAGTTGTTGTTTTAAACTATTTTTACTTGTTTTAATTTGTAATTAGTTTGTTTGTTCAAATTCATGCAACAATTTTTTTAGAGAAAAGAAAAACAGAGAATCACTACTAGTTTTTAATTTTTCATACTTCTTTGTTTGTCAGTATGTTAGTTGGCATAGGCTTAATATCTTTTTTTTTAAAGAAGAGCTTGTACATTTTCATGTGCGAGTTTTCTTTTTTTGTTTTGTAGGTAGTTTAGAGGTTCTGTAGCTATTTAATTTATAAAAGACCCCAAACAGAACATTCTTTTTTAGTAATAGAGTCTTCTACTATACTTTTGGTTCACCTATAGTTTGTTTTTTTTTGAACTATTGTGATTTTTTCTAATTCCTGCCAGTACTATGGTAGAGAGATATCTATCATGAAAGTATATCACCATCTGTTACTACGCATTTTCCAGTTTTTTTTAATTTTGAGTGTGGGGAGTGTTTGGGCTGCTCCAACTCAGCAATTGTCTTTTGGTCATTACTGTGCAGATGTGTATACAGCATTGAAGTCTGGAAGTGTTTGTGATGAAATTTTTTCGGCATTTGTAGAGCGTATTATTTTTGAAAAAACAGCGTTGTCTCCTAGAGATTGGGAAACTATAGCGTCGTTAACGCGTCAGTATATACAGATCAGAATCAAACAAGAAGATAGATCTACCAGTAAAGATATTATCAGAAAGTTATTGTCCGTAGTGACAATGCCTTCTCACATTAGGTCTGAAATACGTCTTGCTTGGCAGAAATTAAATCCTGATGGAGTTTCTTTAAGGGATTTGATAACGCAATTTCATAGTATAGAGAGGGGAAGAGACACATTAGAAGACAATCTCTTACTCGAACTTTATAGTATGACTTTACATAGTAGTTATGAGGATCGCAAGCAAGAGATTCTTGTAATGCAAGAACGAGGAAATTACGACGAAGCTTTAGCATTATGTGAGAAGCTTTCTCAAGCTATTGCAACGGGAACCTGTAGTCCTCATCCCGATGTTATTGATATAGAAAAAAATTTCTTAAAAAAGATTGTTTTAGGATTGAAAATTAAGAAATCACGAGAAGTTGGAGATTCTTGTGAATCTTTACTATTGCCTTATTGTCAATCTGAAAAAGACTATGCTCAATCTATTGACAACTTAGTATTGAGAATATCGCGAGGCGAAGTACAACGTGCTCACGAGGTTGATGTGTTCCTCCTTGCGCATGCCTTGTATACTCTTCCTTGGAATCAGAAAAAAGGCATTCGTGAGTTAGAGGTTCTGATAGATCAAGGAAATTATTTACAATCGACATTACTTTATTATGGTTACTTTTCATTATTAGAGATCTATCATCAGGAGAAGAACCTATCTGCCATGCGACGCTTACTGCTTGCTGGAGAATCTGTATTTGTCCCTGAACATAAGTATTTCCCAGAATATAGTTTTTTCTTAGGTTGCTATAGTTATGAGAAACAAGATTTCACGAAATCTCGAGAGATTTTTGTGTCAATTTTAGATCATGCTTCTAGATTAGGAGTAACATTATCTCGGGTGTATGAGTATCTAGGATGTATTTCTTGTTATGAACAAAAGTATAGTGATGCTGAAGATTTCTTTCTTCTAGCTTATAAAAGTTGGAGTCGTAAAGAGGCCGGTTTAGGATTATTTCTTTCCTACGCTCTTCAGAAAAAGATAGATTTGTGCGAAGAGTTGAATTCTAAATCTCATGTCTCATTTCTACATCGTAAAATTTTAAAATCTATAGACGCGTTATTTCTAAAGAAAGATCCTAGTTTTGTGTCTCCTGTTGTGAAGTTATGTGAATCATTAGGTAGTAGTGAAGTAGCTCTTGAGGACCTCTATCACTATTTTATCTATGATATGATCAATCGTTATAGGAGGCGTAATGCTAGTCCTATACTTGCCCTTATTGATCACCAAATAGATATAACGGAACAACTGTATCTACAAAAAACTTTAGAGCAATCACAGAATCCTGAATATAGTCGGGTGTTAACTTTATGGTTAGCTTTTCGGCGTGGAGAATTATTTAAAGAGGCAACTTATACAACACGGTTATCTTTCTCGTCCTCATTCGAGGATATCGCAAAATGTTGTTTTTCTGCCCTATATTATCGTGATCCTCAAGCTAGTTCTGCTCTCACAAATATCTTTTCACAAGCGCGTTCCGCATTGCAGTCAACGGTTAGGTTAGTTTGGGCGTTAACACGGATTCAGTCTAATCAAGAGCTTTTGGACCTTTATTGTTATCGTCTTGATCTGCGTTTATATGGAGATCGCTTATATCTTCTTGCCTATGATATAGACGACTATCTTTCAGGGAAAGAGAACGCGTTATTACACTTATCGTGCTTTCAAGAACTGTTCCCCCATTCCTCATTATTATCTTTGGTATACTATTTCCAAGGTCATGCAGAAACGGAAATGATAAGAAAAATCGGCTGGTTTATAAAAGCTTTGGATGAATTTTCAGAGATCACTTTATGTGGAGAAAATGCGAAGGCTTGGGTATACGTATACTATACTTTGAAATTAGACCTTGCTGATGCTTATCTTTCCTTGGGGGATGCTGCTCGCGCCGTTAAGGTTTTTGAAGAAGTAAAAGGGGATTGGGAAACGCCTAATCATCCTCAGGTAGTCCTTATTGAAGAAATTAATAATCGTGTAGCCATGGAAATGCGTTGGGTATCAGGACTAGCATGTGCTTATGAAAAGCTTAATGAAAAAGATAAGCTAACCCAGCATCTCCTAGATCATGTTGAAAAAAGATTACTCGAAATGTCTTCAAGACGAGAATATTTCAGAGAGATGATCACCACCACACTTTCTCTTTGTGAGCGTTTCCTGCCCTTAGATAGCAGCAACAGTTTGATAGGCTGAGGCTACACATCTGTTTAATCCTGGACCCGAGAAGTTCTGCCCGACAATTTTTAGATTATGAGGAATTACGGGGAGTATCTGATTTTTCATTTCTAAAAACCCTACGCCGTGTTGAGGTAGACCTTCTTCTGGGGAAAATAATGAAAATACATCGGGTTTTGTAGAAATCCCTAAATACTCAGAAATCGCTGCTAAGGAAAAAGCGAAAGCTTCTTCTTGATGCCAACGGTTTTCTAATAGTAATGATAGAACTGTTTTCCCAGGCATCTGGTCAGGGAAGACTCGCGAATTATAGACAATACCTAATAAGGGTGGTTCGTCAGAGAATAGCATACCATAACCTTTAGGGATGGAAGGCATATCCCTATTCCATCCCAGTGTTGCACACGAGAGATCCCAATGAAGTGTTTTATTCGCAAGCTGTTGCATTCCTGGAATATGAATAAGAGAAGGAAGTAGAGACGTGGCCCCTGTATATATTGCTAGATCTCCTGAGAATGTTTCTTGTGTAGTTGATACTATAACCTTTGATGGGGAACACTCTATCTTTGTAACAGGAGAAGAAAGCTTCCAGGTTACGGGTAGTTTTTTTACTAAAGTATCAATGAGGATTCCTAGATTGGGACGTAGCGAAGCCAGATAAGGGGCTCCATTTGTTGTTTTCTTCGAAGGTTCTTTTAAGTAGCTGCGTAAAATTGATCCTGTTTTTGCTTCGCGTTGAGAAAGGGAAGGGAAGGCCATATGAGCAGAAAGTAGATTACTATGTCCTGCGCGAATTGCGGTAACAACAGGATTTAATACATTGTGAATAAGATTTATTGTGCTATGGCGACTTAGGAAATCATATACAGAGCTATCTTTTGTATATCGGGAGGCAAAGAGGTCTTTGATGATAGCGAAAGGCAAACCTTCTTTTATTAATGTCCATGGGGAGACTTTTCGTGTTTTCCCTTTGTAACGTATAAAACGTTTTTTCGCAGTTTTATCACTAACAATGAGAGCCTCTTCCAGTTTTAAATCACGAATTAATCCAAGGGTATACTGTCCCTCACCACTTACTAGAAAACCTTTAGGTCCGAGATCCAAGGAAAAATTCTTTTGGTAATCTGAGTGGATAAGCCCGCCAGGTCGATCTGCCTTATCTATAATTACAAGTTCGCTATTGGGGAATTTCCTATGTAACCACCACGCTGTGGATAATCCTGAAATTCCTGCGCCTATGACGATGGCTTTTTTCATATGGATCTTGAAAACCTAGGATTTGAAGAAACAGTTTTTAAGAAATATGCATCAAACGCTGTAGCGATTACACGTACAAACAGCTCTCCTAATGGTGTTACGGTAAGAAAAGATGAACTATTTTGAATTAATCCTGTAGTCACCATGCTATTTATCCGTTCTTGACTTTCGGAAAAATACTCATCAAAACAATAACCGAAAAGCTTGGTGAATTCTTCTTTTGATACCACAAAAGTACACATAAGCTTATGAATTACCCATTTTCTTATTTTATCATCTTCTGAAAGAATTTTACTTTTAATTGTAGCTAGAGAGCCTGAAAGAATTTTCTTATGGTAAGATTCTAGAGTTTTGGCATTTTGTAAATATATACCACGGATAAAGCTTGTTGATGTCATTCCCAACCCTATAAGATCTTCTTCAGGAGGTAAAGAGTAGCCTTGAAAATTCCGAATCAAAGTTTTGTTTTTAAAAGCTATGCTTAATGGGTCTTCAGGTAGAGAAAAATGATCTAATCCAATAGCTTGGTAACCTGCTTGTGTTAACGTATATCGAGCATAAGAATATATGGCGAATTTTTCCTCCATAGAGGGCATAGCACTTTCTTTCATAGCTTTTTGATGAGGTTTTATCCATGGAACAGAAGCAAATGAAAATAACGCTAAGCGGTCAGGGCGCATATGCAAAATATCAGCAATCGTTTGAGTAAATGTTAACTTAGTTTGTTTTGGAAGACCGTAAATTAGATCTATATTTATGCTTTCAAAACCTAACTCGCGGAATTTTTCATAAGCATAAAGTGACTCTTCATGACTTTGACGACGCCGTACAGCTTCTTGAACAGCAGCTTGGGTATCTTGGACTCCTAAACTCACACGATTAAATCCTAGAGACTGGATAAATTCTGCTTTTTTATCATCGTTCCTTAAAGAACGCGGATCAAATTCAATAGCAATTTCTTCGGCTTCGGAAAGATCAAATAAACGATGGATATGGAAAAAAAGTGTTTCAAATAGTTTTCTGGATAACCTGCTTGGAGTTCCTCCTCCGAAATGGATCCGTGAAGTTTTCCGTCTTCCTCCTAAGAGCGTATGAACATACTCCATTTCCTTGACGAGCGTAGCAATATAGTTTTCTACAATGTCTTCGCGACGGTTGATTACTACAGAACATCCACAATACAGACACATAGACTGGCAAAAGGGAATATGAAAGTACAGGGATAAAGGGCTATTATCTTTTTGAAGATACTTAAAAGCAAGGTAGGCAGGATCCGTATCAGATTCTTCCCATTCAAGAGCTGTTGGGTAGCTTGTGTATCTTGGTGCAGGTTGGTGAAGACCTTCTAAGAAGTTGAAATTGACGTTAAACATAATACCGCAGCTTGCACGTTTTCTAAAGGAGTTTCAGGAAGAATACCATGCCCTGAATTGAAAATGTAATTAGGTTGATGTTTTAAAACAGAGAGGTACTTTTCAAGGTGGTTTAGAAACTGATCTTGAGGAAGTAGGAATAGTGCGGGATCAATATTTCCTTGTAAAGATCCTGGATCTGTAACTGATGTATAGATCTTACTAAGATTTACATGGTAGTCAGGATGTAGAGTGTCCGCTCCCGTAGAATAGAGATCTATAAAGTTTTCATCAAAACAGCGACAAAATAAACTTATAGGAGAGGAAACGTAGTTTTTTAACTGGGTGATGAGTTGGGTATTTGGTAGTGTTACATAACGAGAAAATAAGGCTGAGGGTAAACGTAGGCTAGAAGACTCAAATAGCTGAATAGCTGAAGCTCCTGCTCGGATTTGTTCTTTAAGATAGATGACAGTACCTTCCGCTAATTGCTTAAGCAGCGCGTCGAACCTCTTGGGGTGCTGATACAAGAAAGCCATGGTCCTTGGAAAATCTTTAGAAACTCCGCCATCTAAAAGGTAACACGCCATTGTAAAGGGAGATGCTGCAAACGCAATGAGAGGAACTGATAAATGTTTGACGAGATTCTTGATAGCTTCAAGAAGGTATGAAAACGTATCTTGAGGATCTTTTGTAAAAATGAGTTCTTCTTCAGGGGAAAAAGAGATTTGCGGTCCTGGAGCAAAATCATAAGAGATATTGAAGCCATCTAATAGCGAAAGAATATCAGCAAAGAGAATAGCAGCATCTACTTTTAGTAAGCTTGGCCCTAAAAGGGTTGCTTCTGTAATAGCATCTGTATTGTGAAAAAAAGCTTTCAATGTTTGAGAACCTTTGAGTTCTCTATATTGAGGCATGTATCTGCCTACTTGCCGTAAAAACCATACAGGTGGACGTGAGGCTTTGGGTTTTATCACGTCGTAAAATTTCGACATTGAGCCTCCTTAACGAGGGGTTTTTAGAGGAAATGCTTTCTTTATAGATTCTAATACTTCGGATACCAGTAGTTCTGGGGTGGGGGATAAAGAATAGGGTAATGTTTTTTTTATTTGCTCGGTTTTTCCATGACATTGTTGAATATACAAAGCATTCCCCGTGCCTTTAATGCTAGAAATGTTGTGTTGTAGAGCAAATAGACGTACGTGAGCTAATGCAAATAACCATAAAACCTCTTCGGGTAGAGGCCCGAAGCGATCGCGCATCTCTTCTTTTATAAAATCTAACTGTTCGGCATCTTCAGCGCCACCTATTTTCTGATAGAATTCTATACGCAGAGACGCCAAATCTATATAAGTATCAGGTATGCGGGATTTATAAGGAAACTCTATTTTTACATCGTCGTTGAATAATAAAGGAGAAGAGTTGTTCTTTAAAGCAGCGACCGTTTTTTTCAATAACTTACAGTAAAGGTTGAATCCAATAGCACTGATATGCCCTGATTGATCGGTTCCTAAAATATTTCCCGCACCACGAATTTCTAAATCATGGAGAGCAATTTTCATTCCGCCTCCATATTCTTGTTTATTCAAAGCTTGTAAACGTTTTGCAGCAGGGCCAGATAATCTATCTAAATGGGAAACTAAAAAATAACAGTAGGCTTTTCTATTCCATCTTCCTACACGACCTTTCATCTGATACAGATCGGCCATGCCAAATTTATCTGCTTGGTCGACTAAAATAGTATTAGCATTAGGAATATCGATACCATTTTCTATAAGTGCTGTTGCTACAAGGATATTAGTTTCTTTATCCTTAAATTTTTGAAAAATAGAAGCTAACTCATCTGAAGACATTTGGCCATGAGCAACAGCAATACGTGCTTCTGGCACTAAGGTCCGTATTGTATTCCCTAATCTAAAAATGCTCTCAATACGATTATGAATTACGTACGCTTGACCACCTCGCAATAATTCGTGCCGTAGGGCTGCAGATACAGTTTCTTCATTGTGTTCTAAAACAAAAGTAGAGACAGGCAGTCTATCTAATGGAGGCATGGTAATCAAAGAGAGGTCTCTGGCTCCCGATAAAGACATGTATAATGTTCTCGGAATAGGTGTAGCTGATACTGTGAGACAGTCTATCGTAGGGTAACGCTCCTTGAGAAAATCTTTAACTTTAACACCAAAACGTTGTTCCTCATCAATAATCAATAAACCAGGATTTTTGAATTCTAAGTTTTTATTTATTAGTTTATGTGTGCCGATTAAAATATCAATATTGCCTTGAGCCGTATCCTCAAAGATTTTTTTTAGTGCTTTCCCTTCAGAAAAGCGTGAAAGAACAGCAATATTTATTGGTAACCCTGCCATACGTTGGGTGAAGGTTTCATAATGTTGATTTGCTAGAATGGTTGTGGGGACCATAACAATAACCTGTCGCTGACCATCACAAACAGCTTTCACAGCGGCTCGCATAATGACTTCCGTCTTTCCGAATCCTGCATCACCGCAAATTAAACGGTCCATTAGCTTATCGGACATCATATCGGAATAAATTTGTTCAATAGCTTTCAATTGATCTGGAGTTTCCTCATAAGGAAAGCTATCTTCGAATTTAATCACCTCTTCTCCGTGGGGAGGATAAATAAATGAAGGAGTCGTAGAGCGCTGTGCTTCGAGCTGAAGGAGTTTCTCAGCATATAATACAAGAGACTTTTCAGAGAGATCTCGAGATCGTTTCCATTTAGAGCCATTTAGATTATGAAGGTCAGGAGTTTTGTCAGAAATTCCTACGTAACGTGAAATCAGATAGGCTTGGTCTGAAGGCACATATAGCCGTGCTTTGTCGGCATATTCAAGAACTAGATAGTCAGTTTCAATATTTAAATGGTTTGGTTTCTTTTCCATTCCGATAAATTTGCCAATACCATTGTGTAAATGAACAACTGTCTCTCCAGGAATAGGTACGAATACTTCTTCAGTAGTTACAGAAAAATAATTTCTCTGTTTTTGTCTTCGCAATACTTTTGTAGAAGCAAATTCCGATAGGGAAATAGCAGCAAATCTTTCGTTTACAAGAGCAAAGCTAGAAGAGAGATTTCCAGATTTTTCATAGATTTGTATAGAGTTCTGGCCTAGAGTTTCTATTAGGGCACGAGCTTCTTTTAAAGATTTTGCTTTTGTATTGTAGAAGGCTACATTAAAAGGTTGTCCTTTGTTAGGAATATATTCTTGAAGCTTTTGTAGAAAACCCAGAAGGGGATTTTCTTGTTCATCGATAATTTCGTTAGGATAGATAAAAGGAGCAACAAGTCGGGAAGCTTGAACATCGCAGTGGAAGACTTCAATATTTACTTTGTTATTTTTAATTGTACGAACATTAGGAAAGTTTTTCTCTTCAAAGAAAATCGTCTGAGATTGAAAGGCGCGTCGACATAAATCTTGGATAGGTAGAAAACGGTTAGGTAGCGAAGATAAAGTCCCTGAAATATCAGAGAAATCATCTTCTAACATTGTTAAATTATCGAAGAGAAATGCTGGGGGTGTATCAAAATAATCTAATAGGCAGTGTGATAAAACTTCTGTTCCCGAATCTTTTGTTGCAGGGGATATAGACAGCTTGGAAACTTTCCCTGTTGAGAGTTGATCAGAAGGATTAAAAGGACGTATTGAGATGATCTTTTCTCCCCAAAATTCTATCCGGAAAGGTTCTTGAGAAGATAGAGGAAAGATGTCGATAATCCCTCCTCTATAAGCAAACTCCCCCTTATCGCTAGCAAGAGTTTCATGGCGATAACCTAAATTTTTACATAGATCGATCATGATATCAGGATCAAGAACATCCCCAACTTGGATATCTAAATGTTGGTGAGCTGTATCTTTTGGTGATCGGGTTTTCTCCAGTAAAGCTTTTAGTGTTGTCACACAAAATATAGGAGCTTTCTTCTCATATAAATCGTAAAGAATCTTATCACGTTTCCCAACAGCATCGATATTAACAAGCTTTGGAGATAAGTCAATTTCTGATGAAGGAAACTCCACAGGAGGGAACCCTAAAAACGAAGCAAGATCTTCAAAAAGATCGTCAATACGAGAGCGCGTGGTGATCATTACCACAGACTCTTTCCTCTCGTAGAAAAACTTAGCAGATAAGAAACTACGAGCTCCAGGAAGGATATTTTCTATTAGTAATGGAACCGAGGTGTTAGTTATTTCAGATAGAATAGATAGGTTTAAATTAACTGGGTCGAAATCCATTGGCATAAAGTGTTATTTAATATGTCTGCTTGTGGGAGACTATCAGCACTACCTTGTGCGAATATATCTTTCCCTCCCCAACGACCACTACAAGGTGTGAGTAATATTTTTAAAAGATCTTTAGCTTGTAATCCTTGTTTAACCAGATCGTCAGAAATTCTTGAAAATATGATATACTTCCCGTTTCTCTGAGTAGTCCATAAAGAAACTAGACGTGCTGGTATTTTTTGATGTAAGCAGTTGGCGTACTGTTGTAAGCGATGACTTTCCGATTCAGGCAAATGATGAATGAAATAAGAAACATCTTTAATTTGCTGACAACGGTCAATAACTTTATCCAATAAAGAATAGATAAGCTTGTTCTCTAAATCAGAAATGAGTTTAGTTTGTTCTTTTTTCTCATCTAAAATGTTTTGTAATTTATTCAGAATTTGATCTCGAGGAGATTGTAAAATAAGCGCAATTTCATTGAGATCTTGATTGTCTTGACGTGCTAAAACTTCAGCTTCTTTTCCTGTTACAGCCTCTATACGACGGATCCCTGTTGCTACAGCATGCTCTTTAAGGATGCGGAAATAACCAAGGTCTCCTGTAAACTCTGCATGAGTACCTCCACAGAGCTCATGAGAAAACCCTGCTGAGACTACGCGAACAACATCGCTATACTTGTCACCAAAAAATTGCTTAATTTCTTTAGAATTCATTACATCAGAGTAAGAAGCTTCTCGGGTCTCCACTCGATGATTTTCGCGGATTTTCTCATTAACTAAAAGCTCAATAGAAGCTAAGTCTTCAGGGGCGATAGCTTTTGGATGTGTAAAATCTAAACGAATCTTTGTATCATCAACAAAAGATCCTGCTTGGCGGATATGATCTCCAAGAGTCATTTCTAAAGCTTTATGTAAAAGATGACAGCCTGTGTGATTGTTGCTGATATTTTTTCTACGTAGACAATGTACTTGTGCGGTTACAGCTTGTGTTGGATAAAGTTGTCCTTGAGAGATTTCACCATGATGAATAACAATCCCTGCTTTCGGAGAGGTCGTGTGACTAACTACAAATGTTCCATCAGAACAGAATATCTCTCCAGAATCACCAACCTGACCTCCTTTTTCTGCATAGAAGGGGGTTTCTTTTAAGATTAAAATACCTTTTTCTTTTTCCTTAAGACAGGGAACTTGTTCACCATTCCTGATAATTGCTTCAATAAATGTATCGCATGAAAGGTCATTATAACCAATAAATGCGGAATTCTCTCCTAAAGAAAGCGAATCGTATACTGTATCTGTAGCATTATGAGATTTAGCTATATTTTTTCTGGAACGCTCTTTAGCTTCTTTCTCTAATTGATAAAAGGTATCTAGATCTACAGAGAAATCATAATCTTTAGCTAACAAGGCGATTTCATCCAGAGGTAATCCATACGTATCTTTTAATTTGAAAGCATCCTCTCCAGAGATGATGGATGAGGAAGAAGAAGATTTAAGGACCTGTTGAAGTAAATTCCCACCACGATGAAGTGATTTGAAATAGTTCTCCTCTTCTATGGTCATGACTTCTTGAATTTGGGACGCGGATAGACGTAATTCAGGATACGCTTCCCCCATAGCATCAACCAAAGCAGGGACGATTTCTGCTAGGAATGGTTTAGTAAACCCAAGACGTTTTCCATAGTTTACAGAACGTCGCAAAATTTTTCTTAACACGTATCCGCGTTCTGTATTTCCAGGGATCAAGCCGTCAGCTATAGCAAAAGATAAGGAACGCACGTGGTCAGCGATTACTCTAAAAGCAGCTCCTAGAGCTTCATCTGCATGGTACTTTTTCCCAGACAATTCTTCTGTTTTTGAAATCAGCAAACGTAATACATCAGCTTCGAAAACAGTGTCTGTTCCAGAGATAATAGAAACCAAACGCTCTAGACCTGCGCCAGTATCCACGTGTTTACTAGGTAGGGCTAGTAAGGAACCTTCTGCTGAGCGATTGAACTCCATAAATACAAGATTCCAGTATTCTAAAAAGCGCTCGCCTTCATTGTCTTCTAGAGGAGAGGCTGCTTTGCCAAATTTCTCACCACGATCGAAAAGAAGCTCAGAACAATATCCACAAGGGCCTGTTTCAGCCATGCTCCAGAAATTGTCTTTATCAGTTAGACGGAAAATACGTTCGGAAGGCAAATGTTGTTCCCACAGAGCAAAGGCTTCATCATCTTTTTCATGTACTGTTGCGTAGATAAGATCCGGATCGAAATTGAAAACAGATAAAGAAACCTCCCAAGCAAAAGCAATAGCCTCCTCTTTAAAGTAATCTCCAAAGGAAAAGTTTCCTAGCATTTCGAAGAAAGTAAGGTGTCGAGATGTGTGTCCAACGTTATCGAGGTCATTATGCTTGCCTCCAGCGCGGATACATTTTTGAGAAGTTGTAGCTCGTGAATAGCTCACGGTTTCTTTGTTTAAAAAAATATCCTTGAATTGATTCATTCCTGCGTTGGTAAAGAGAATGGAGGGGTCGTTATGAGGAAAGACAGGTGAGGAAGAAACAATGGTATGGTGCCGGTTAGCGTAAAATTTTAAAAAATTAGATCGGAGAGTGTTACTTAACATAAGGAATGACTTTGCAATGTCAAAAACGTTGAACTTCCTGTGATTATATGGGAGAGATGTATTTTAGTCTCTAATCCTGTCCTAAGAAAGAATCTTTTTGTCCTTAATTCATAAAAAATGTTCTATACACCTGTGAGAGCCTAAGTAAGAAATCGTCATAAAGACATTGAGGGATCTTATATTGCGAGTAGTCTTGCTTTTTGGTAATGCATGCCCTATAATTTCGGTATTTATATTCTTGTGAAGTGCTTTTAGGTCTGATAAATGGTGAACAGAGAAGTAGATATAGATATCTTGGAAAAGGTCTCAGGAACTCTTAAACAATTGAGTATAGAGATCATTCAAAAAGCTGGTTCTGGTCATCCGGGATTGCCTTTAGGTTGTGCGGAACTTGCCGCTTACCTATACAGTTCTGTTTTAAGACACAACCCAAAAGATCCTTTATGGATTGATAGAGATCGTTTTGTCTTGTCTGCAGGGCATGGTTCAGCTTTGTTATACGCCTGTCTTCATCTTGCTGGGTATGATGTCTCTTTAGAGGATCTTCAGCAATTTCGTCAGCTGCATTCCCGGACTCCCGGTCATCCAGAATTTGGAGAGACGGAGGGTGTTGAAGCAACTACAGGGCCTTTAGGTCAAGGATTAGGTAATGCTGTAGGTATGGCTTTATCTATGAAGATGCTTGGAATCCGCTTTAATCGTCCTGAGCATGAAATTTTTAATGGTAAAGTATACTGCCTGGCTGGTGATGGGTGTATGATGGAAGGCGTTAGCCATGAAGTCTGCAGCTTTGCAGGGACTTTAGGTTTAGACAATCTTGTAGTGATTTATGACTATAACAATATTGTCTTAGATGGTTTTTTAGGAGAAGTTAGTTCAGAAGATGTAAAAAAACGTTTTGAGTCCTACGGTTGGGAAGTTTATGAAGTTGATGGGTACGACTTCTTAGGCATTCATGAAACGTTTGTGAAAGTTAAGCAATCTCAGCAACGTCCTGTATTAATAATAGCACATACAGTCATTGGGCATGGCTCTCCTAAAGAAGGCAGCCATAAGGCGCATGGATCTCCTTTAGGAGAAGCTGGTGTAGAACAGACAAAACGTTTCTGGCATCTGCCTGAAGAGAAGTTTTTCATTTCTCCTGTAGTAAAGTCTTTCTTTTCTAATAAGTTGCATGAAGATCGCAAAGTTCAAGAAGAGTGGCAAGACAATTTTCGTGTTTGGTCTCGTCTATTCCCTGACTTGTATCAAGAGTTTCTTTCATTAAAATCACCCCTCTCCTCAGAGCAACTAGAGGTAATACTCGAAGGTGTAGCAATGCCAGAGAACATAGCTGGACGCGCGGCATCTAACAAGATTATTCAAGATTTAGCTAAGAATATCCCTTCTCTTATTGGAGGATCAGCAGACCTATCGAGTTCTGATGGGACCTGGATAACCGATGCTAAAGATATTAATAGCCATGATTTCTCGGGTAGAAATATTAAGTATGGTGTTCGAGAATTTGGTATGGGAGCTATTATGAATGGCCTCGCTTACTCACAAGTGTTTCGGCCTTTTGGAGGAACATTCTTAGTATTTTCTGATTATCTAAGGAATGCTATTCGCTTGGCTGCTTTAGCAAAATTACCAGTGATTTATCAATTTACCCACGACTCTATTTTTGTTGGTGAGGATGGTCCTACCCATCAGCCTATAGAACAAATTATGTCGTTACGAGCAATTCCAGGTTTACAAGTTATCCGTCCTGGGGATGCTAATGAAGTTAAGGGAGCTTGGCATGCCGCATTGCGTTATGCCGGCCCCACAGCATTGATACTTTCTCGGCAAAATTTGCCTACGCTATCGCAAACAAACAGACCCTTTAAAGAAGGTTTAGGCCGAGGAGCCTACATTGTTTTAAAAGAGACTCAAGGGAAACCAGATTATACTTTATTTGCTACGGGATCGGAGTTACATTTAGCTTTAGCTGTAGCACAAGAGCTGATCCATTTGGATAAAAAAGTTCGTGTAATTTCTTTCCCTTGTTGGGAGTTATTCGAACAGCAAGATTTTGAATACCGAGAAAGTGTGATCGGTGGCGATTTAGGTTTAAGAGTATCTATAGAGGCAGGATCTGCATTGGGTTGGTATAAATATATCGGTTCGAATGGCTTAGCTATTGCTATGGATAGGTTTGGTTATTCCGGAGCTCCCGCCGATGTAGCGGAAGCTTGTGGATTTACTGCAGATTGCATTTTGCAGAGAATTCTTTCTCAATAATCGCTATCTGAAATGCCAGAATCTTTAGGCATGGTATCATCCGCCTCTCCAAGTTCCATATGAGGCAAGCCTTTATTGGCTTTTATAGGGCGGTTTTGCAATACTGTGTCTAATCTTGAAATGACATCAATCCCTGTAGTGATGTGATCTTGTGTATATGTCTTCAACACATGATTCCCACTTTCCTTAGTTTTTATCCCCTCCCTTCTCAGGGGTAAGTCGGAAATAATCAATAAACCTCCTATGGGAAGGTTTCTTCTATAACCTGCAGAAAATAGGGTTGCACACTCCATTTCTATAGTTTGCGCTTTATTTTCATAGAGTTTCTTTCGGAACTCTTTATTGAACTCCCAAAAACGGATATTTGTGGTGTGAGTAATTCCAATATGGTAGCTTGATTTTTTCTCTTCTAATATTTCTGTGATAGTTTTTTGCACTATGAAATTTGCTAAAGCAGGGACTTCGGGAGGGAAATAGACATCAGAGGTTCCTTCTCCTCGAATACTTGCTATGGGGACAAAGTAATCCCCAACCTGATAGTGCGAGCGTAAACCGCCACACATGCCAAGCATAACTGCAGCTTTTAAGTTAGGGAGAAAAGAACATAAATCTACAGTTAAAGCTGCTCCAGGGGATCCTAATTTAAAATCCAAAATGGACGCGTTGACTTGGGGAGCGTGTGCTGCAGAAAACATAGATCCTTTTGAAATAGGTACCTGATAAGCTTCTGCAAATACGTGGGTATAGTGAGCAAAGTTCGTTAAAAGTAGGTAGGAACAAAATTCTTCAATAGACGATCCAGAATATCGCTCTAGTGTATCCTGGGCTATTTTGGCTTCATTAGTTTTCGTTTCTTTGTGCTTAAACATGCTTTTGCTCCCTAGTTTAACTAGATGTTGTCGATGTCAAATAATAACTTTCTTTATACTGCATGTAGGAAAATTGCACGTTTAAACTAAAATCAATAGATATTAATCGCTATATTTATTCTGTCTTATATAAGACATTCTTCTGGACAAAGGAGAAAATCCTAGATAACATAAATAAGAGAATTTTAAGGATAAAAGGCCACATGGTTCGTGTAAGCACTAGTGAATTTCGTGTAGGATTAAGAATAGAAATAGATGGTCAACCCTATTTGATTTTGCAAAATGACTTTGTAAAACCAGGAAAAGGCCAAGCCTTTAATAGGATCAAGGTGAAAAATTTTCTTACAGGAAGAGTCATTGAAAGGACGTTTAAATCTGGAGAATCGGTAGAAACTGCAGATGTGCGAGAACAACAGATGCGTTTCCTGTATTCAGATCAAGAAGGTGCTACCTTCATGGATGATGAAACATTCGAGCAAGAAGTCATCTTCTGGGACAAAATAGAAAATATCCGTCAGTGGTTATTAGAAGATACTATCTATACATTGGTTTTATACAACGGTAATGTTATTGCTGTAGAACCTCCAATTTTTATGGAACTTACTATTGCTGAAACGGCACCAGGTGTGCGTGGAGATACAGCTTCGGGAAGAGTATTAAAACCTGCAGTAACAAATACTGGAGCAAAAATTATGGTCCCCATTTTCATAGAAGAAGGTGAAGTTGTTAAAATAGACACACGTACAGGAAGTTATGAATCTCGTGTTTCCAAGTAGCTTCTGATTATAAGAAGTTCTATTGTGTAAAAAGTACGATTTTCTTAGATTCCGTGGTATGGGAACAAAAAAAATAAAAGAGCTATCTGCGGAAGCAGAGTTGCTGAAAAAACTACGGGATCAAGCTTTAGTTCTCGAAGAACAAAAGAAGAGGCAAGTTTGGATTGAAAAGCTTATAGCTATGCCTGAATCCACCCGTGATCTTTCTCACTGCGAAATACCCAATACTCCGGAGGTATTTCGTGCCATTGCAGAAAAAATTTGTGAAGAAGGTGTGTAGCTATTCTACACAGTTTCTTGTATTTTTAATTTTGTCGTTTGCTTGAAAAATTACCAAGACTCTAAATTGGCTTCTATAGAGACTTCTAGAGGCTCTTGCGTATTTAAGAGATTTGTTATCGCTGCAGTATATACGTGGTATCCTTGAGGATATAGGTCTATAATGTGAAAACGAGCATTAGAAGGTAACGAGACAGAGCCACTGTTTAAAATCATATTTGGTGCGTGATCTTTGAAGTTATAGACAGCAGCCTGATGATTATGGCCATGAAGGTATAAACGTACATTAGGATACTTTTTCAAAACATGTTGTAAAAGCAGATGATTAATTAGATCATGAGAAGGGTCTTTTGTAGGTAAGAGAGGATAGTGATTGGCAATGATAATGTTTTCCTGCGGAGGAAGACTGAGGATAAAGTTCTCTAAAACAGAAATTTGTGATGATTTTATCATGCCATTTGCAGAAAACCATCCGTTTAAACACGAACAATCCAGTAAGACTAACCACCAATGATCCGTGAGTTTGTTAAAGGAAATTTGTTCGTTTTGTAATTGTACATTAGGGAAGTAGTAATAGAAGGTCTGCTGATTCAATGCTTTTTGCGTATAAACGTCATGATTCCCAGGAAGTACATACACAGAGGCATTTTGTGATAGGGTATTCACAAAGTCTTGAGCTAGTAGAAATTCTGTATCTAAAGCTGTAAGAGAAAAGTCACCAGTAATACAAATACTATCGGCTTGCAGTTTTACAGCTAAATCAGGAAAACGTTTTGCTATGGTTGCAGACTGAAAGGTTACACCGCCAAATACTTGGCGTAACGCTCCTTTAAATCTCTTATTGAAACAGGTTAATGGATTTTTAGGGAAAACACAAAAATGCACATCAGAGATATGAATAATACGATGAGCTTGTGAAGGTTTATTATACATATCACCTGTTCCCCAAAAGGCTGGCGTAATTTATCAGCTCAATCAGCTGATAAAAAAGCATTCCTGTTTTCTCTATCTAACTATTCTTAAGATCTTTTACGGATCTTCAACTATTCAAGTTCTTTCTTACTAAGAAAGGCAATACAATAGTACAATTTTTATCTCCGAAAAAAATGGGAAACAGTGTTCTCATTCTAAAATATTTCCGGAATCAGTACTAAAATGGACTTATAGTACTGAGTCGGGATTTTCTTATTAACAGCTTTATTTGCAGATCTTATAGGAAGGGGCTAAAATTTTAGGCTTTTCAGTGTATCAGACGAACTGTTTTCATAAAGAAAAGATAAGAAAGAATAATTTACTTGTTGGCATTGGTAATGATTACTTTTGAGGACAGTATTTTCAATCCTGTTTCCAAGGCTAAGGAGAAAATATCCGCTATTTTGGATAGAGGATCTAGAATGCCTGAGGCAATAAGATCTTCTATTTGTTGAGAAATGACATTCATCCCTAAACTAGGTGTTGATAGAGATAACAGTTTATCTAGAACGACCTGGCTTTCTATTTTCATATTCCTGATTAGTTGTTCTAAAGGAGCTCGACAACACATTTGTAAAATCTTAATGGCGGCTTGTTCTTCTTCTGAGAGTTCTTCCTTATCACACAGATCTAAAGAAGCATAAAATAGACCAGCACCTCCACCAGGAATATAGCCTTTGTTTACGGCAGCAGTTAATGTGGAAAGGGCTAAAGAATAGAAAAGTTTATTTTCTTCGCGTACAGGGACTATAGCAACGGAACTCTGTAAGCGCTGCTTTCTCTTGATTAACATAGTTTTTTTCTCCTGACAGGAGCTCGTGCGAATTTCTTCTTCGAGTTGATGTATTTTTAATGCTAAAACTTCAGAAACACTATGCCCACGAATGATTATTGTTTCTTCTTCGGAAATTTTTATAGAAGCACATGATCCTAAAGATACACGCTCGGGCAACTGTATTGTTGGAGAAAAATCCTGAGAGAACACATTCGTTCCTGTGAATAAGGTGATATCCTCAGACAAGGTAGGGTCAAGATCAGGGTATCTACTCAAATCAACAACAACAATTTCTAGGAGATCTTCAAGTTTATTCACAGTGAATGTAGAAAGGACATCCGGATCTATGCCGTTACAAAAAATCAGTAGATGTTCTCCATTTTCACGTAACTCTTGTAATAGAGGAAGGAAACAGAGGACGGTAGTAATTTTTTTGTCAGTAACGAAAACACGAGGTTGTGAAAGTATGATTATCCTCTGTGTAGATTGAGAAATGAAGTAAGGGAAAATATAGCCACAAGGGACTTTTAATCCTTGCGTGATCTGAATATGAGACATCTCAAGTTGTGATAATGATATAACTCCATCAGAACCTACAGATGAAAAAGCCTCAGCCATTTCTGTGGCAATCGTTAAATCTGGAAGAGCAGAGAAAACAACGCCTTTGGCTTTATTACCATCTTTTAAAGGCCAAGCGTGCTTTTTCAAAGATGTTAAAAGCTTTTCTTTCATTTTTCTTAAAGCAAAGCATAGTTTGTAAAGCGATAACCCTTGATCTAAAAAAAAGTAGCTTTCCTTGAGAAGAGTATAAAGTAAAATGATACTAGTTGTTACACCATCAAGATATTTCTTATGGATTTGCTTAGCCATAGCTTTGGCAAAATCCACACCAATGTTTTCATAGGGATCCACGAGAGTTATGCGAGATAGGACAAGATAGCCCTGATTCTTAAAGAAAGAGCGAGATGAGGTTAGAGGACCATAATGATCCTTGATAGAATGAAAGACTTTATCTATACCATGGAAAAGTGTTTTATCTGTATCGTAAAGGGAATTTTCCTTGTCTAACATTGATAGTCTCCAGGAGAAACCTTAAGGAAAACTCACACTACCAAGTCGCTTTTTAGTGCACAATACATTAGATAAAAAAGGTAAAAAGAAAGGTGGCACCCGGAATCGAACCGGGGATAGAGGCTTTGCAGGCCTCGGCCTTACCGCTTGGCTATGCCACCAAGAAAGCGAAAGGAAACCCTAGTTTAAGCGAAATAGGATTTTATAGTCAGTAGGAAATCTTACCAGCACCTTACAACGTTGCTTGCATTCATGTAGTATATTTATTTATATTAACGAACAGAATATTTGAAATGCTCCAAAGCTTAATCCTAAGAACTTGTAAACGGTATGCTCGTTAGAGCACATTTGCTTGAAGAGTATATGTTTAATAAGAGAAGAAAGGCCAAGGAATGCGATCTATCTTATTAGAAGATTGGGTAACCTTAATGTTATCCAATGTAAAATACCCAAGGTCTGGGAAAAAGATTTCTGGGGTTGCCATTGATAGTCGACAGGTGCGACCAGGCGATTTATTTTTCGCTCTTTCTGGACAGTGTACGGATGGTCATCGTTTTCTCAAACAGGCGGCGCAATCTGGAGCCGTAGCCGCCGTTGTTTCTAAAGATTACCAAGGAGATTCCTTTGGTTTAGAATTAATAGTTGTTAGTGACACTACAGAAGCTTTAAAAGAAGCTGGAGAAAGTCAAAGTCACTTATTTCAAGGAACAATTGTAGGGATTACCGGTTCCATAGGGAAGACAACTACTAAAGCTTTCGCTAAAACGTTTCTTTCTTCCGTGTACCGGGTGTATGCTAGCCCTAAAAGCTATAATTCCCAACTTACAGTCCCTTTAAGTTTGCTGATGGCAGACGGAGACGAAGATTTTGTCATTTTAGAAATGGGAGTTTCTGAACCAAAGAACATGCAGGATTTACTCTCTATAGTAGAACCTGAGGTTGCTGTGATTACTAATATAGCAGATCAACATGTTATGAATTTCCCAGATCAGGGTGTGCAAGGCATTGCTGCAGAAAAAAGCCATATTTTACGCAATAGTCGTGTGCAACTTCTTCCTAAAGACTCTCCTTGGTATTCTCACTTCATAAAACAGTCTGTGTCTGCTGAGAAGTTTTCTTTTGCTTTTTATGATGAGACAGCTGATTTTTATTACAAGGCTATTCGTAAGGATAGCGTAGTTATAAGTACTCCTGAGGGGGATATAGATTTCGCTGTAGCATTCCCATACAAGCCAGCTTACAGTAATTTGTTAATTTCTCTGTCTTTAGCATGGCTGCTTGATGTCCCTGTAGATAGAATTATTCATTCCTGTTGTGATTTACAGCTTCCTCCTATGCGTTTTGAGCAAAGTGTTCGTAATGGTATTCAAATAATCAATGATGCATACAATGCTTGTCCAGAGGCGATGATTGCTGCTTTGGATGCGATTCCTAATCCTTCAGAAGGAGGGAAAGTAATACTTATCTTAGGCCATATGGCAGAATTAGGAAATTATTCTGAGGAAGGCCATACGGTGGTTGCTAATAAAGCTTTATCTAAAGCCAGTATTATTTTCTTTATTGGCGAAAAGTGGTTGCCTATTCGGCATCTATTAAAACACGGCACTTGTGAAGTTTCTTTCTACCCATCTGCTCAGGGAATAGAAGAGATTTTAAAGAAAGTCGTCCAGCAAGGGGATATTGTCTTGCTAAAAGGATCACGATCTTTAGCTTTAGAATCTCTATTGAGCTGTTTTTAATTTTCAATACTTTACTTATGAATTCTGGATTTTATCTTCATGAATCTTTGATTTTTTTTCTGTTAACAGTATTTGCTCTGGCATTTATTCTCGGGATCTTCTTAGGTAAGCCCGTGATACGTTGGCTGAAGAAACGCAATCATTATGATCAAGTACAAAAAGAATACTGTGAAAAATTAGAAGTTCTTCATCAGGATAAAAAACATACACCTACAGCTGGAGGCATTCTTTTCGTTATCGTTTTGTTATCAACAATTTTTTTTTGGTTGCCCTTAGGGAAACTCTCAACATGGTTATTTGTGTTTTTGATAATCAGTTGGAGCAGCCTAGGGTGGTACGATGATATAGTGAAAAAGAGAAAAAAGAAAGGACATGGAATCTCAGCAAAACAGAAATTTGTTTTGCAGCTTTTTATATCCGTAGTGATCACTACGGCAGTGATGTTTATATATAAAGGTACTTCTCTATTTTACACTTTAAGAGTTCCTTTTTTCGGATCTGTTTCTTTCGGGAATTCTGTTTTAGGGCAGTTTTTTTATTTTATTCTAGCAGTACTAGCTATCGTAGGAACCGGTAATGCAGTAAATCTTACTGATGGTCTTGACGGTTTGGCAACAGGCACCACGTGTATGTGTGCTTTTGGTTTGCTGGTTGTTGCTGTTTCAAGCACTACAATACCTCTCGCGACTGATATCTCTATGCTATTAGCTGCATTGCTAGGAGTAAGTCTGGCTTTTCTAAAATACAATTGTTCTCCAGCACAGGTTTTCATGGGAGATACAGGATCCTTATTGATAGGAGGCGTTTTGGGCAGCTGTGCTGTTATGCTTCGTGCGGAATTACTATTGATTGTACTCGGGGGGGTTTTTGTTGCAGAAGCAGGGTCAGTAATTTTACAAATTGCTAGTTGTCGGTTAAGGAAAACACGTATTTTTCTATGCTCCCCACTACATCATCACTACGAGTATAAAGGTATCTCAGAAACTCAAGTGGTCCAGCGTTTTTGGATGGCAGGATTTTTCTGTATGGTTTTAGGGATCATCGCAGCATTATGGAGATAATTTGTGAATAATCGACGTGTCTTAGTCTTGGGATCAGGTGTTACAGGAAAATCTGCAGCAGAGTTTCTCCGTAATCGAGGAGATTACGTTATTGGTATCGATGGATCTTTGGAGGCTCTAAATTCTTGCCACTTCTTTTGTGAACGTTATTTAGATATCGCCGAAGAATTCCCCGAAGATATAGACCTATTTATACGTTCCCCAGGGATCAAAACCTCAAACCCTTTTATAGTAGAAGCAAAACGTAGAGGGATTCCTATTGTTACTGACATACAGTTAGCGTTTCAAGATCCTGAATTTCATCGTTATCCTTCCATTGGAGTTACAGGGTCAGCAGGGAAAACCACAACAGTGTTGTTTTTAGTCCATCTCCTGCGTTCTATTGGGATGTCTGCTTGTGCTATGGGAAATATTGGTTTCCCCATACTTCAAGCAATGTATCAGAAAGGTATCCGTGTTGTGGAAATTAGCTCGTTTCAATTGGCGGAACAAGAAATAGAGATCCCTGTGCTTTCAGCAGCTACTATTTTAAATATTTCAGAAAACCATTTAGATTATCATTACACCCTACAAGCCTATAGCGAAGCAAAAAGTAATATTGTTAAATGTTTGCAATCTCCTGAATCTTTATGGGTTGGCGATGGTGTTTCTTTTGGGAAATCCTATCTAGATTCTACTAGAGAAATCAATTTAGTTTTAGATAAAGGGAGTGCATTAAAACCATTATACTTGCATGATAGGAATAATTATTGCGCTGGCTACGCTTTAGCTAATGAAGTGATTAGAATTCCTTTGGAGTCGTTTTTACAGGCTGTTCTTACGTTTGATAAACCTCTCCATAGGATAGAATATCTGGGAGAAAAAGATGGCGTGCGCTATATCAACGATAGTAAGGCTACAACTATGAGCTCAGTAGAAAAGGCTCTAATAGCTGTAAAAGAAAACATTATTGTTATTTTGGGGGGAAGAAACAAAGGGAGTAACTTTGCTTCTTTGATTCCAGCCCTTACTCAAACTGTAAAACATGTTGTGGCTATGGGGGAGTGTCGGACAGAGATTGCCCAAGCTTTATCTAGTAGTAGTCTTCCTTTAACGCAAGCTCGAGATCTACAAGAAGCGGTCAATGTAGCCCAGAGTATAGCACAGCCTGGTGACGTAATTTTATTATCTCCTGGATGTGCAAGTTTTGATCAATTTCGGAGCTTCGAGGAAAGAGGAGATTGCTTTAAGCAATTAGTAGGTGAGATGGAGGCATTAGAGATATGAACCGTAGAGATACGATTATAATCGCAACTTTAGTGAATGCTGTTTTGGTGCTAGTGCTCTTTACTACAGCAAAGCATGCAGATAAGAAGAACGCAGATGTATTATGCCCTCCCTTGCCTGCGAAACTTGTTGAATTTGTCCCTCCTCCTGCAGAAAAAGTACAAGAAAAAGTCGAGAAGATCGAAAAGCCTGTCGTAGAAGCGGTTCCACAGCGTGTTTCTAAAGAAGAATTAGCTGTGCAATTTGCAGAAAATAAGTCTGTGGTTGTCAAAGTTCATCCAACACCTAATGTTCCTCAAACAACTTCTCCTGTGCCAGTTGCAAGTCCTACACCTCTAGAACCAAACATGCAAGTTGCTAAAGAAACTCCTAAGAAGGAAGTTTACGCAACGGTTGTTGTCAAGAAGGGAGACTTCTTGGAACGTATTGCTAAGGCAAATCATACAACTGTAGCTGTGCTTATGCAGATCAATGATCTATCTTCTACACAATTGAAGATAGGTCAAGTATTGAAAGTACCTATATATGATAAGCAAGAAACAACTAAGAATCCTCAAGTGAAAGTGGCGAGTGCTGAGGATTTTTATACTGTCCAAGAAGGAGATAGCCCTTGGACTATAGCGTTACGTAATCGAATTCGTCTTGAAGATTTATTAAAAATGAATGATCTTGACGAACAAAAAGCTCGTAAACTAAGACCTGGGGATCAGTTGCGTATACGGTAGTTTCTCTCTAGGCCTAATATGAAATGGTTTATAGTTTCTTGTTTGTTGGGGATTTTTTCCCTGGGTCTAGTCATGGTTTTTGATACTTCCTCTGCAGAAATTCTCGATCGTTCGCTTCCTTGTAGTACCCATAAGGCTTTAATCCGTCAGATTACCTACTTAGGATTAGGATTAGGTCTTTCTACTTTAGTTTATATAACCGGTTGGAAAGATTTTCTAAAAATGAGCCCCACGTTATTGTTCATAGCAGGATGCGCGCTTATAGCTGTTTTGATTCCTGGCGTAGGGGTGTGTAGGAATGGAGCAAAGCGGTGGTTAGGTATAGGACAACTTACTTTGCAGCCCTCAGAGTTTGTAAAATATCTTGTTCCCTGTGTAGCTATAGAATATCTTGTATTTCGCCCTCAATATCGAGAAAATTTCAAACTGTTTCTTAAGCTCACTACTACACTGTTTCTTCCTATTTTCTTTATTGCTATAGAGCCTGACAACGGTTCCGCAGCTGTAATAGCTTTTTCTTTGATCCCTGTCTTTATTATGACAGCTGTACGTTTGCGTTATTGGTTACTTCCGTTGTTATGTATTCTTGTTGTTGGCGGTGCTCTTGCTTATAGAATGCCTTATGTGCGACATCGTTTAGATGTTTATCTTCATCCAGAATTAGACATTAAAGGTCGAGGACATCAGCCATATCAAGCAAAAATAGCCGCAGGGTCAGGGGGATTATTTGGTAAGGGCCCAGGAGCTAGCCTGCAAAAGCTTACCTATCTTCCAGAAGCACAAAATGACTATATCGCTGCAATATACGCGGAAGAATTTGGCTTCTTGGGTATGCTGCTTTTGATTTTGTTGTATATGTATTTTGTTTACGGTGGTTACGTAATTGCTATTCGAGCCTCTTCTTTAGAAGGAGCTTCTTTAGCTATAGCCGTAACGGTAATTATTGGCATGCAGGCTTTTATGAATTTGGGCGTTGTGTCAGGATTATTGCCGAGTAAAGGAGTGAATCTCCCTTTTTTTAGTCAGGGAGGGTCCTCTCTGATTGCTAATATGTGTGGTGTTACATTGCTGTTAAGGGTGTGTGATGAAGAAAATCAACAAAATAGCTTTAGCTGTCGGAGGGTCGGGAGGACATATCGTCCCCGCTCTCGCAACAAGAGAAGCATTTTGTAGAGAAGGTGTGGATGTTCTTCTTCTGGGTAAGGGTTTAGATAATCACCCAAGCCTTGGAGAACAGCAGATACTGTATAAAGAAATTCCCTCAGGATTGCCGACATTTGCGAGACCTATCACTGCTATACGGAGAGCATGTTCCCTATATGCAGGATATAAAAAGGCAAAAAAAGAACTCCTTATTTTTGATCCTGATGTTGTTGTAGGTTTCGGTAGTTATCACTCTTTGCCGGTATTGATGGCAGCGTTGAAAAAGAAAATCCCTATATTTTTACACGAGCAAAATGTTGTGCCAGGCAAGGTAAATAAGTTATTTTCACGTTTTGCAAAGGGTGTAGGTGTATCTTTCTCGCCTGTAATTAAGAAATTTGCATGTCCGGCTCAAGAGATTTCATTACCAAAAAGAGCTTTTTCTTCTTTTAATCCTATTGTAGAACGCCTAACTTCCCATTCTCCAACGATTTGTGTTGTGGGAGGATCTCTAGGAGCAAAGACATTAAATGATAATGTCCCACCGGCACTTGTTGATGTTGCCAAGGATTACCCAAATATGTATGTTCATCATGTTGCAGGACCAAAAGGTGATATAGTTTCCATACAGCATGTCTATAGTCGTGGTGGTGTGTCCTTTTGTGTAAAACCCTTTGAGCACGACATGCTTAGCGTCTTACTTTCATCAGATCTTGTAATTAGTCGTGCTGGAGCTACGATTATAGATGAGTTGTTGTGGGCACAAAGTCCTTCTATACTTATCCCATATCCGGGAGCTTATCGACATCAGGAAGAAAATGCAAAATTCCTTGTCTATAAGATAGGAGGAGGATCAATGATCCTTGAAAAACAGCTTTCTAAAGCAGTTTTAACTAAAAATATTTTGCTTGCTCTGGATTCTAAAACTATTAAAAATAGGCGAGAAGCTTTGCGAGCTTATTATCAAAACAAATCTTCTAAGTCTTTTTATCAATTTATATGTGAATGTTTATAGGGTAATCTATGGATAGGAAAATCCATTATCATTTTATAGGTATTGGTGGAATAGGAATGAGTGCACTAGCTCATATTTTATTAGACCGGGGATATTCCGTATCAGGAAGTGATTTAAATCGAGGAGACATTGTCGATAAGCTTGTGGCCAAAGGGGCACGGTATTTACAAGGGCATAATAAAAATCATATTCCTGAAGATTGCACTATCGTTTATGGATCGGGGATTACTAAGGATAACATAGAATATTTAGAAGCTGTAAGGAAACAGTTACCCATACTCCATCGTTCTGAACTTCTAGCTTTTTTGATGCAAGAACAAACAAGTATTTTAGTTTCAGGGAGTCATGGAAAAACTACAGTATCTTCGTTAATCACAGCCATTTTTCAAACAGCAAAAAAGGATCCTTCCTATGCTATTGGAGGGTTGAATTCTCTATCTTTGAATGGTTATGCAGGAAGTTCAGAGTACTTTATAGCTGAAGCTGATGAAAGCGATGGCTCTTTAAAACACTATCTTCCTAAAGTTGCTGTCGTAACCAATTTAGATAATGAACATCTTAGTAATTTTGAAGGGAGTAAGGAGAAGCTTGCTTTAACAATTGAAGAATTCACTCGTAAGGTTGAAAATCCGCGTTTATGTTTTTATAATGGCGATTGCCAAGAACTTAAAGGAAGAATCTCGGGAACATCTTATGGATTTTCTCAAGATTGTAACTTACGTATACATTCCTATTATCAGGATGGCTGGCGCTCGCTATTTTCTCTGTCTTTCTTAGGGAAAGATTACTTAGACATAGATCTTAACCTTATCGGCAAGCACAATATTGCAAACGCTGCTGTAGCTATAGGTATAGCATTAACTTTGGGCATTGATGAGGAAAGTATTCGGGAGGCTCTTAAGAACTTTTCTGGTGTTCAAAGACGTATGGAAAGAAAGAACACTTCAGAGAAATTCTTATTCTTTGAAGACTATGCACACCATCCTTCTGAAATCTCTTGCACTCTAAGAGGATTACGAGATGCTGTTGGCTTGCGTCGTATAGTTGCGATATGTCAACCACATAGATTTTCTAGATTGCAATATTGTCTGGAAGATTTTTATAAAGCTTTTCAAGATGCTGATGAGGTGATTCTTACTGACATCTACAGTTCTGGAGAAACTTCATTAGATTTACCTTCTCCTGAGAAATTAGCAGAGACTATTTCCTTATCCTCTCATGTACATTGTAGCTATGTTCCTTATGACAACATTATCGCATATCTGCAACAAGAAATACGTGTTCATGATGTTTGTATATCGTTAGGAGCTGGAAATATTTATACCGTAGGCAACGCTTTAAAGGATTTTGAACCTAAGAAGCTTTCTGTTGGAGTAGTCTGTGGAGGGAAGTCTTGCGAACACGATATTTCTTTATTGTCTGCGAGAAATGTCGTTCGGTATTTGTCTCCTGAATACTACGATGTGCAATACTTTATTATCGATCGTCAGGGATTATGGTCAAAGGTCTCTACTATTGAATGTGAAGATTATGAAGGGAAAGGTGATCACGTCTTGTCTTCAGAGATAACAGAGGCTCTTATACATTTAGATTTTATCCTCCCAATATTACATGGCCCTTTTGGAGAGGACGGCACGCTTCAAGGATTTTTAGAAATTATCAATAAGCCCTATGCCGGGCCCTCTTTGCTCTTTTCCTCAGTCACTATGGATAAGATTATGACAAAACGTCTTGCAGCTTCTGTGGGTGTCCCCGTGGTTCCTTATCAGCCATTGACTTTACATGCCTGGAAAAGAACGCCGGAGTTATGTATGCATAAGATTGCAGAGGCTTTTACTTTTCCTATGTTTGTTAAAACCGCACATTTGGGATCGAGTATCGGAATTTTTGAAGTGCATAATGAAGAAGAACTAAAAGCAAAAATATCTGAAGCTTTCCTGTATGATACAGATATTTTTATTGAAGAAAGTCGTTTAGGATCTCGCGAAATTGAAGTATCTTGTCTCGGAGACTCTAGTAGCTGTTACTATATTTCTGAACCACATGAACGTTGTGGTGAGAAAAGATTTATTAGTTATGAAGAAAAGTACGGATTAAATGGTAGAGCAAGCGCTCAAATACAATACGATTTGGATCTCTCTGAAGAATCTAAAATAAGAGTAAAGGAGTTAACAGAATGTGTTTATCGTGTTATTCAAGGGCAAGGTTCATGTAGAGTTGATTTCTTTTTAGATGATGAAGGAAATTTTTGGCTTTCTGAAATGAACCCTATTCCAGGAATGACAAAAGCAAGTCCATTTCTTCATGATTTTGTCCGTTTAGGATGGACTCTCGAACAAATCATTCATCAATTGATTATATCAGGGCTACATAAGTTTGATCAGAAGAAAAAGGTCGGCAGGACCTTGAATAAGCAGTGTCTATTAACTGCGAAGAGCTAAAAACTCCGAAAAGGGGTCTTTAGCTATTGCCAAACTCTATTTATTAAGAAGAAAAGTAGTGAATATTATTCAGAATGGTGATGATGACTGCATTCATGATGAACCGAAGATGCTTTTATATCTTCGTCATCCGTTGAACAGCAATTGCCTCGGCCGCAACATTGATGGGCCATCTCTGACTCTCTAGAGTTGTTTGAATCAAGACAAAAACTGCTGGAAACACCCTCACTTTCATCAACAGATCCTCTGCTGTCCTCGGGTTGGATCAAGTCAATTTGTATCTTCTTTTTTAGTCTCGCGCACACACGTCTAAGAATAGTTCTTAATGCGTGTATTGTATTTCCCCGTCTACCTATGATCTTCCCTATATCGTCGGGAGCCACACGTATCTCTAACTTTATAGATTCACCTGACTCATCCTGAATAGAACGAATTTCCACAGCTTCAGGATCAGCAACTAAATTCTTTACGATATATGCTACAAACTCTTCCATAAAATCCAAATTAAATTGAGATGTGGAAAAAAAGGATAAAACACTTATGTATCATTCGAAGTTCCTAAAAAGATTATACCGAATTTTGAAAAAACGTCAAGATTTATTCATTTCCTGAGATGTTTGTGGGGCAGTTTCTAGAGATAACCACTGTAAATATTCTGCATTTCCATCATCAATTTTGATAAAAATGATTTCCGGAACGTCGTAAGAGCACAAAGAACGAATGGTTTTGGATACCACAGGAAATCGTGAAGATAGTGTTTTGATTTGCATGTGGTATTCCTCAGAAACGTAGAGCTGGCCTCTCCATATGTAAGTAGATTTCCCTTTTGGGAAAACATGTACGCAAGCCGCTAACTTTTGAGTTACTAAAGTGTGAGCGATAAGTTCGGCTTCTTCTTGAGAAGGTAGTTGAGTCAAAATGATTATAGGGGTCATAGCTTACTTAATAATAGATGGCAGGGGAATCTTAAATCGTAAATGTGACAGTCTCTAGATTGCATCACAGTACTATATTGAGAGAGGTGATAATTTTTTAATCCTTCATGTATTGTGTAGTATTGAAACCTTAGAAGATTTCCAGAAGATAAGGAAACGGTTATTTCCATAGGGTATATATCCGTAAGAGACAAATCAATAATCACAGGCGGATCTTCTTTGAGTTCTTCAATTAGGAGAGATGCAATGTCTATTTTCCATAAAGGTAAAATAGAAGATTCTACATCTTTTTGTGGGAAAAAAATCTTAGGAAGTTTTTGAGTTTTAAAAAAAGGTTGGCAAGGGAAGCGTTCCCCGGAATGGTTAATTAAAGTATTTGTTTGGTTGCCTAAATAGCCTATAGGGGTGTGTAAAGCATAAAAGATGATGATTCCTTTGTTGTCTGGGACTTTTTTTATAGATACCGAAGAAAATATCCCTAGATCTTTTAACTTCGCTTCTGCTTGCTTAATTGTAAATTGATGTAGGAAAGTAGGATAGTCTGCTGATAATTGTAATGTCTCTGAAAAAATAGCCTCAGGAATTCTAGAAGGAGATGAAGAAATAAGGAAAATATTTTTAATGGGAAGAGCTTTTGTTGTGGGAAATAAAAAAGTCTCGGGAAACAAAAGCCAATGAATGGTAGGAATAAAAATTAGGATGCTAAGGAAAATACATAGGAATGCGTAAGATAGAGAATATCTTGGTCCAGGAGAAAAAAGCATTTTTATAAAGCTTCTTACCATGGGTGCGCATTGTTTTTTATTTTTATCGTAAATAATATCGCTAATATTTGCGAGATACTATTTGGAGTTGCTTTTATGGATTGGTTAACTAAACAGTATGGGGATGTTCTTGTTGTCTCTTTAGAAGGGGCGTTAGATGCTGTTTCTGTGCCTCAAGCAGAAGCATTTCTAGATAAGAAAGTTAAAGAAGGTAAGCATAAAATTGTACTCAACTTCCAATACGTGACTTATATGAGTAGCTCAGGAATCCGCCTTTTATTTTCATTGTCTAAATCTTTACAGTCTTGTCAGGGTCTTCTTTGTATTTGTTGCGTCTCTAATTTGGTTGCAGATGTTATTCGTATAGCAGGCGTCGATCAACTTTTGCCTGTTTGCCAATCAGAACAAGAATGTTTTACTAAGTTTTAACTCCGGTGCATATGCGTGCTCCTGAATTCCAAGCTAATGCGATGACATCTACAGGATGTGATGTCTGCTTAGATCCTCAAAAGTCATTTGCGAAATTGTTTAAGCGTACTGTGATTTTACTTGCGGGACCTACAGGATCCGGGAAAACTGATGTTTCTTTAAGGCTAGCGCCTATGATTGATGGAGAAATTATATCAGTTGATTCCATGCAAGTCTATCGTGGTATGGATATTGGCACAGCTAAAGTGTCTTGGGAGGATAGACAGCGCATTCCTCATTATCTGATCGATATATGCCATGTCCAAGAACTGTTTAATGCTGTGGATTTTTATTATCAGGCAATGCAGGCATGTCAGAATATCCTCTCTAGAAATAAAGTCCCTATTCTTGTCGGTGGCACCGGATTTTATTTTCATACCTTTCTTTCAGGGCCTCCTCAAGGGCCTTCTGCAGACCGCGATTTCCGCGATAAATTAGCTCTTTATATTCAGGAACATGGTTTATCGTTTTTATACGAAAACCTTTACCTGAAAGATCCTGAATACGCGCGTACGATTACTAAGAATGATAGAAACAAAATCGTGCGAGGTTTAGAAATTATCCATTTAACAGGGAAAAAAGTTTCAGACCATAGATGGACCAGGGAAGCTAGAGAATCTACGGAGTATAATTGCCGAGGATGGTTTTTATCATCACCTAAAGAGCTTCTGCGAGACACAATCCAATTGCGTTGTCAGAGAATGCTCGAAGATGACTTAATTGATGAGGTGCATAGATTACTCAAGCAGGGGATAAGAGACAATTCCTCAGCATCAAAAGCTATAGGATATAGAGAATGGATCGAATTTATTGATCAGGGTTCTCCCGCAGAATCTTATGAAGCGGTTAAACAAAAATTCATAGTAAATACTTGCCATTATACTAAAAAACAAAGGACCTGGTTTAAACGCTACCCTATATTTCGAGAATTGCCTACCTTAGGATTAACAGCAGAAACTATAGCAGCAAAGATAGCAGAGGATTATTTTCTTCATGGTTGATAAGATGGCGTTTCTATATGTTCATAGAAAGTATTCCTCTCAACAGGGATAAATCCTTCTGAAGCAATCATAGCTCGAGTTTCCTCTTCGGAACTCTTTAAAGTCCATCCCGTACATTTATGAACGCTCTCATCAATGATAGTCCCTCCAAAATCATTGGCCCCATAATGTAATCCACGAGCTCCGTATTCTTTGCCTTCCCCAAACCATGAAGCAGCGATATGTTCAAAATTGTCTAAGAAGATTCGGGCTAGTGCGAGAATACGATAATACATCTCAGGAGGTGCTTGATTAGGAACCTTGCGTCCTAAGGCGGTATTCCCAGACTTATAGCTCCAAGGAATGAAGCTATAAAACCCCGGGGTTTCGTCCTGAGCATCCCTTAAAGCTTGCAAATGCAAGAGAATATCATGAGCGTTTTCTATATGCCCAAACATCATTGTTGCTGTAGAGTAGAACCCTAAACGATGGGCAAGCTTGTGGAAATTAATCCATCCACCGGGACCCATTTTTTTGGGCGATAAAATTTTGCGCACGCGTTCGGAAAGAATTTCAGCGCCTCCTCCAGGAATAGTTCTCTGTCCTGCATTCCAAAGTCTTATTAAAGCTTCTTCATTGCTGATTCCTGATACAGAGGCCGCATGTGAAATTTCTACTGCAGAGAAGAAATGGGGGTGGATAGAGGGGAATTCTTGCACTGTGATCCGTACGAATTCTTCAAGATAGTCTATCCCTAATTGCGGATGAACCCCTCCCTGAAGAAGTACAGTTTTAACTCCCATAGCTATATATCGTTGCATTAAAGAACGAAATTTGTCAAAAGGAAGAAGAAATGCGTCAGAAGCAAGAGGTTTTCTGTAAAATGCGCAGAAGGTACAATCAATTTTACAAATATTGGTGTAGTTAGGGTTGGCGTCTAGGACATAAGTGACTTTATTATCAGGATGGCGCTGTTTGCGTAAAATATTTGCAGTCTCCTGTAGTTTTTCTAAAGGACTTGTTCTAAATAACTCCAATCCTTCGTCAAAGGAAATTCTAGTAAATAAGTTCATAAAAACGATTGACGATAATGTAGTGCAGGGGCAAACTTTATCTTCTATTCATTATTTCTTTGTCAAGCCCTACACCCTAAGTTGTTATTATGGATACTTCAGACAACAGCTTTTATTCTTCAGAAGCAAAACAAGGTTCTATAGTGGTTTCTAGTGAGGAATTGAAATTCAAAAGTGATGATATTTCTAACGCCGCGATGACTAATGAATCCTTTACCATATTTACTCAAGAGTTAACTGCATTCTCATCGATAGAAGAGCAGGTGACTTTTAGTCTAGAGAAAATGGAACAAGCCTTAAGAAACAACCAAGGAGCAAATTTAAAGCTGTTTTGGGCGATACGAAAGCACTGTCTTCCATTATTCCATCAAGTAGAAAACGTTGGTAAGCGGGCTGAATTTTGGCGGCGCTATATTGATTTAACGAAAGAAGGACGGCATATTAAATCCTTACAAGATGAAGAGGGGACTTTTGTTGTTGGACAGATTGAGTTGGCCATATCTTGTCTAGAGCAAGATATAACTAGTTTCTTAGAAGGAACTAATTCTCTAACAGTACAAGAAGAGCAGTCAGTGTTTTTAGAAACCCAGACGTTAGAGAAGAGGAAGACTTTTTATAAAGAGTTACATACCTCGTTAGTTTGGTTAAGTAGCTTTTCAGCAAGAATCATTGATTTGCGTAAAGAGCTGATGAACGTTGGCATGCGTATGCGATTAAAAAGCAAATTTTTCCAACGTTTATCGTCTCTAGGAAATCAAGTATTCCCGAAAAGAAAAGAACTCATTGAGAAAGTTAGTGACGCTTTTTCAGAAGATGTTGAGTCTTTTGTTGCTAAATATTTTTCTCGTGCAGATAAGGACGCATTAAAGCGTTCCGTTTTTTTTTTACGGAAGGAAATCAAAAATCTACAGCAGGCTGCTAAATGCTTAGCTGTTTCTTCTACTGTCTTTTCTGATACACGTTTGAAGCTCAGTAAATGCTGGGATCAACTCAAAGGTTTAGAAAAAGAAATTCGTCAAGAGCAAAGTCGTCTAAGAGTGGCATCTGCTGAAAACTCTAAAGATGTTCGAGAGCAACTCTCAGGTATAGCTCAAGTATTGGAAGAGGGAGGTGATCTTTTTAGAATTCGTAAGGATTTGGATGTTGCTTCCAAGCGTATACGGTCTCTTGATTTAATTCATGACGATGTTGTTGCCTTGAAGACAGAACTACAAGTTTTGTTTGAGAAGCTCAGAGAAAAACAGGATGCTGCCGAACAGGTATATCAAGAGCAATTAGCTAGAGATAAACAAATTCGACAAGAAGCAATAAAAGAGCTAACTGAAAGGATCAAACTGTTTTCTGAAAGGTGTACTTCCGGAGACATTCACTCAGAAACGCGATCCGAGTGGCAAGAGTTGAAGGAATCTTTAACTAAGGCAACTTTCTTATCTGCTTCAGAACGGATTTCTTTAGATAATCGATTGAATTTAACTTTACAGCATATAACAGCATATTTTGAAGAACAACTGCTGTCTTCTCCTGATTCTCGTGAAAAACTCACAAATATGCGACAAGTTTTATCCCAAAGGCAAGAACGTCGTAAGGAATTAAAAGATAAACTAGAGCAAGGTAAGAAACTTCTGGGATCTTCAGGCCTGGATTTCGATCGCGCTATGCAGTATAGTGCTCTGGTTGAAGAAGACAAACGTGCTTTAGAGGAACTGGATCAAAGTATCCTTGACTTGAAGCGCCAAATTCAGCAGTTAACATGAGACGATCTTGTATATATGCTTTTGACTTAGATGGTACGTTGCTACGAGGAAATAGCAGTATAGGGTTTTATAAATACGCTCTAGAGCGTCGCTTATTCTCTTATAAAACCCTTCCTTCTTGTTTTTTATGTTTTCTTCGTTTTCGATTTTTTTTTTAGACTTGCCTTCATTTTATTCGCAGATAGTCTCTTCATTACTCTCGTCAGTTGCATTTGAGGATCTTTCTGCTACAGCCTTCGATTTTGCACAGACGTTGGTAAAAAAAGATTTTTACGCGCCAGCTTTAGAAAAATTTTATGAAGCTTTGGAGGATTCTTCAGGGGAAGTCATGGTCTTTTCCTCCTCGCCAGATTTCATTGTTAGACCGATAGCGGAAAAGTTAGGAGCAAACATATGTTATGCTTCGGAATTTCAAGCGTTTTCTAGAGGGCAAACGCTTGCAAATCAATGCCTAACTGGAGATAATAAAGCCAGAATACTTAGCCATCTAAAAAAAATAGGACAGGCGAGAAGTCATACTTTCTCAGACCATATTCTTGACTTGCCTTTTCTTCTTCTAGGTGAGGAGAAAACAGTGGTCCGGCCTAGAGGAAGACTTAGAAAAATGGCGAGAAAGTATTATTGGAATATTATTTAACCTAAGAAAAAAAGCTCGACCTTATCTTGGATAATCGAGTATTCTCGTGCCAGTTTCTATGGAATTATTTTGCTTTGATTTATTAAAAGTAATTGCCAAAGTTATTGATAACAAAAAAGGCAATAATCCTGTTGTCTTAGATGTTCGTGCCATTTCTCAGCTCACAGATTACTTTATTTTTGCTGAAGGGAATGTTGGTGTACATGTAAAAGCTTTAGCAGATACGATTGTACAAGAATTAAAAGAACATAATGTTGCTCCTTTACATGTAGAGGGGTTAAGTCATGGTGACTGGGTAGTTATAGATTACGGATTTATTGTCATCCATTTGTTTATCTCATCCATTAGAGAACAGTATCGATTGGAAGAGCTTTGGAAGGACGGTTCCATTATTACATCCAAGCTTCTAGCTTCTTAACAGGGTAGAATAACTTTATGAGTAAAAAACGTGTAGTAGTCACGGGATTGGGCGTTGTTTCTTGTTTAGGTAACGAAATAGACACCTTTTATGATAATTTGCTTGCTGGTGTTAGTGGTGTTCATACAATCACTTCTTTTCCATGCGAGGATTATGCTACTCGTTTCGCCGGTTGGATCCCTGAATTTGATCCCGAACCCTATTTAGATAAAAAGCAAGCACGAAGAGTGGATCGTTTTATTACTTATGCAGTAGTTGCAGCTAAGAAAGCTATTGCTATGTCTAGATGGGATAAAGATAATCTTCCAGCTGATCCTCTTCGTTGCGGTGTTGTCGTTGGTTCTGGTATGGGAGGATTACAGACTCTGGACGATGGTATGGAACGTCTTATTCTTGGTAATAAAAAACTCTCTCCATTTTTCATACCCTACATTATTACTAATATGGCCCCTGCCCTTATTGCTATGGATTTTGGGCTGATGGGTCCGAACTATTCCATATCTACAGCTTGCGCGACTTCAAACTATTGTATAGATGCTGCTTATCAGCACCTTATTTCTGGACGCGCTGATGTTATAGTTTGTGGAGGCACCGAAGCTGCTGTGAATCGTGTTGGATTGGCAGGTTTTATTGCTAATCGTGCCTTATCAGAAAGGAATGATGCCCCTCAAGAAGCCTCTCGTCCTTGGGACAGAGATAGGGATGGTTTTGTCATTGGTGAGGGAGCCGGAATTTTAGTTTTGGAAACTTTAGAAAACGCTTTGAAGCGAGGAGCTCCTATATACGCAGAGATTCTTGGTTCGTATACTACTTGCGACGCTTTTCATATTACAGCTCCTAGAGATGACGGAGAAGGGATCACCTCATGTGTTCTTGGGGCTTTAGAAAGTTCTGGTATTCCTAAAGAACGCGTAAACTATATTAATGCTCATGGTACATCAACGCCTTTAGGAGATATATCGGAAGTTTTAGCATTGAAAAAGGCTTTCGGTAGTCATGTAAAAAAGCTGCGAATGAATTCCACGAAGTCACTTATAGGGCATTGCCTGGGAGCTGCTGGGGGCGTCGAAGCTGTTGCGACAATTCAAGCAATTCAAACGGGGAAATTACATCCTACGATTAATTTAGAAAACCCAATTGCGGAAATTGATGATTTTGACGTAGTTGCGAACAAAGCTCAGGATTGGGATATAGATGTCGCTATGTCGAATTCTTTTGGTTTTGGTGGACATAATTCAACGATATTATTCTCGAGGTATATACCCTAATTATGATAAAGACAAAGTATGAATACTCTTTTGGTATTATTCCCATAAAGTTTTTTGGTACTCCTGATAAAAGTACACTAAAAGCTTGTTTTATCTGCCATACCCAAGGCAAGCATTGGGGATTCCCTAAAGGACATTCTGAAGATAAAGAAGGTCCTCAGGAGGCTGCAGAAAGAGAGTTAGTTGAAGAAACTGGCTTGAGTGTAGTCAACTTTTTCCCAAAAGTTCTTGTAGAACACTATTCTTTTAATGATAACGAGGTATTTGTTCGTAAAGAAGTCACCTACTTCCTAGCAGAAGTTCAAGGGGATGTACATGCAGATCCGAATGAAATTTGTGACACTCAATGGTTAAGCTTTCAAGAAGGTATGCGGTTACTGAGCTTCCCTGAGCTTAAGGAGATTGCTGTAGAAGCAGATAAGTTTATCAACAGCTATCTCTTCTCTTTCTAAGTTGAAGAATGTAAGGAGAGGGGGGCCTCCTCTCCAGAAACATTGGTTATATGGTTGTTTTCTCTCTAACAAATTTATTCAAATAGTCTTCGTGTGCTAGTTGAATTACTTTTTGTGCTTCTTTTTTCCCGTAAATCCCTACAATTTCAATTTTTGCTGGTTTTGCATTGATCAAGTGTTCTGGAGTAGCTTTATAGGTTAGAAAATAATGCTGAATCATGTCGAGAACGGTACAAGGACAGTCAGAGATATCTTGCATCTCTGAAAATACTAAATCGTCTTCAAGAACAGCGATAATTTTATCGTCGGCTTCTCCAGAGTCAATAATGCGCAGACCACCAATAGGACGTGCTTGAAGCAAGATATTTCCGTGAGTGATATTTTTTTCTGTAAGCACGCAAATATCTAAGGGATCATCGTCACCGCGGATATTTGCTTTCAAACTTTGTTCCCCGCTATATTTTCCAGAAAGTTCACCACAATACGTTCTAGGTAATAATCCATATAAACAAGGACAGAAATTGGAAAATTTCTGAGGGCGATCTACTTTCAATAGACCTGTAGCTTTGTCTAGTTCAAACTTTACAGAATCCTGCGGCGTAATTTCTATATAACAACATAGAGATTCGTAGTTATCTTGAGTTAGTATAGGACCGTGCCAAGGATGCATGATCGATAAAGATTGTTTTTCAGACATAAGCGACTCTCGTTATACTCTTTTTTTTATTTACTAGTTTTTCTGCGTACTCTAGAGTAACACGAGAGAAATTTTAAGAGAAGGGAGAGGGTTTGGTTAATTGACTTTTAATTAAATCTATACAATACTTACGTATTGTAATTACAAATACTTCTACTTTAGATTATGAAATATCCTCTGGTGTTTAAAGATCTGCATATAGAAGATTACGAACGTGTAATCGAAGTTACGTGTGAAGATGTCCAGTTACATGCTTTAATTGCTATTCATCAGACACTAGTGGGTCCAGCCTTAGGCGGAGTTCGCGCTTTTAGTTACGATTCTCTTGACGATGCTTTGACGGATGTTTTGCGTTTATCAAAGGGTATGACATATAAGGCTGTTCTTAGTGGGACAGGGACCGGTGGAGGGAAAAGTGTGATTATTCTTCCTAAAGGAATGACGCGTCCTACTGAGGATATACTTAGGGCTTTTGGTCAGGCAGTAGATTCTCTCAGCGGACAGTATATTGCCGCAGAAGATATGGGAGTTTCTGTGAGTGATATTAATATTATCAACCAGGAAACTCCTTGGGTGTGTGGTATAGAAAGTGTGAGTGGTGATCCTTCAATTTATACAGCTCACGGTGTCTTTTTATGTATCAAGGAAACTGCAAAGCAGTTATGGGGAGATCCTTCTTTGAAAGGAAGGAAGATCGGGATTCAAGGTCTTGGTGCTGTCGGTAGAAAGCTTTTACACTCGCTGTTTTTTGCAGGTGCGGAGTTGTATGTTTCTGATGCGAATCAAACCATTCTTGATGAAGTTACCAAATTCTATGGGGTTACTGTTGTCCCTATAAATGCATTCCCCACATTAGAATGTGATATTTTTGTTCCATGTGCATTCGGGGGAGTGATTAATAGAAGTAATGTCTATAACTTGCGTTGTCGTGCTGTTGTAGGGGCTGCAAATAATCAATTGGAGCATCCTGCTTTAGGCGCTGTGCTTCATGCTCAGGGAATATTGTATGCCCCAGATTATCTAGCAAATGCTGGCGGCTTATTGAATGTAGCTCTTGCTGTTGGAAGAGCCTATTGTCCCAAAACAGTCTTACAGAAAGTGAGTCAACTGCCTTTGATTCTTAAAGAAATTTATCAGCAAAGCGAAGATACTGATCAAGATACAGTAGTTTTATCAGACAGTATAGTGGAAGAAAAACTTACAGCCTATATTTAGTAAGCTAGCAAGTTTTCTTCAGAAACAATGTTTAAGTGTTCTTGTAAGGCGTCTAACGTAATTCTGTGAATTTCTGCATTCCCGGAAGCTAGAATTATGGGATGATTTTCTAACATGAAATCTTCTCGGCGATAATTGAGCGAATTTCCAAAAATATCGGAAACTACGCCTCCCGACTCTTCTACTAAAAAAGCTCCTGGAGCATGGTCCCACGCTCTTGCTTGAGAAATAGCAAAGGGGTAGCGGATAAAAAAGTCTACAGCGCCTTCAGCAACCATAGCGTATTTGTATTGACTGTCAACTCGACAAGCTTGGGGTTGCCCTGGCAAGGAGAGGCTTAATAAGCGTGTAGCGTGGTGCTGTTGGTTACGTGCGGCTAGAGATGCTTCACAAAACTTCCCCGTTAGTGTTTCTCCGGATTTTAAATAATGCCTAGTTTCAATTGCAGTACCAAATAAAGAGACCCCATAGTTTTTAGCACCGGAATAGATTTTAAAAGTATGGCGATCTGTGCATGGGCACGCCATAACTGCGAGTATAGGCCTATCCTCATAAATTAAGGATACTGCAGAGGCAAAAAAGCGGTTTTTAATAAATCCTGACGTACCATCAATAGGATCAACGAGCCAGTATAAAGTCGAGGCTGCTCGATTTGGGCTTAGTGTTTCTAAAAGATCTTCAGGTGTTGCCTTCGAATCTAGTCTGTGAATGAATTCTAAAATACTATTAATTTTATGTTTATCGTCTACAGGGTCTAGGATTTCTTCCCCGATAAACGGAATATGTGGAAAAGTTGTTGATAGCTTTTTTTGAAGGCAATATTGGACAGCATAATCTGCAGGTGTCACAAAAGACCCGTCGGGTTTTGTCCAGAAAGGGACTAGAGGAAGGCGTTGTCGATAATGGATTAACTCGGCGATTGTTTTCTCAACTATACTTTCTGCAACTCTTTGATAGTCTAGTAAATGAGATGGCATAGCGATTTTTTTCCTAAGTATTAGTTAACCATATTATCAAAAGATAGGATTATGATAAACTTACTAGAAGGGTTGTAAGCGAATTTGTTATGAGAAAGGGTTACCTATGATACTTAAGGTATGGCGAACTATTTATGAAGCTACATATGCTTTTCTTGTTGGCTTTGCCTTGAAGTTGCGCTACAAGATAAAATTAGAAGGGCTAAAGTCTATAAATCCTAATCCTAATCAAGGGTGTCTATTTTTATCAAATCATGTAGCCGAAATAGATCCTGTAATTCTTGAATATCTATTTTGGCAGCGTTTTCATCTGCGCCCCCTTGCATTGAGTTATTTATTTAAGAATTCTGTAGTTCGTTGGTTCTTAAATTCTGTTGGCGCCATACCTGTTCCCACAGTTATTCCTGGAAGAGAGTGTAAAAAAACTGTCGAACAGATGGAACATTTTTATAATCAAACTATTCATGTCTTGGATAATAAAGGCAGCATATTGCTGTATCCTTCCGGAAGGTTATCAAGAAATGGCAAAGAAGAAATAGTTAATCAGTATTCGGCATACGTGTTATTACATAAATCTAAGGAGTGCAACGTATTTTTGATACGCATTAACGGATTATGGGGGAGCGCTTTCTCAAGATATAAAACTCAATCTACCCCCAAGTTGAGCATGGTATTCAAAGAGGCGATGAAGTCCCTGTTGCGACGGGGGGTATTTTTTATGCCAAAACGCTCTGTGAAAGTGACAATACACCAAATAAATAACGAATTCTTGAAGCAATTCCCCACGAAACAGGATTTGAATGGTTTTCTTTCTTCGTGGTTTAACGAAGATAAAGAAAGTTTTCCTATAGAAGTTCCTTATGCCTAATATAAGGGAAGGATATATGCATAAGCGTTGGAATTATTCTAAAAAGCGTCGTATCGGTTTACGTGATGGACGGACTGTTTTAGAGAAGTTTTTAAAACTCTGTTCGGAAATGGGATCAGCAGCTAGTTGCTGGGATGAGCAATTAGGGATTTTATCTTATGATGATATGCGTAAGGCGATTATTGCGTTGTCTTTACAAGTATCTAAATATACTGGAAAAAATATCGGGATTATGATGCCAGCCTCTGCTGGGGCTTATATTGCTTATTTCTCTGTGTTGTTATCTGGGAAAATTCCTGTTATGATCAATTGGAGTCAGGGACTTCGAGAAATGGAAGCATGCATTGCTCTAGCACATGTAGATCATATCCTAACTTCCAAGCAACTGGTTGAGCACTTACATGAGATTCACGGTGATGGCGTAGAGTATCCAGCAAAGTTAATTTACATGGAAAATATACGTAAACAACTTTCCCTTTGGGATAAGATGCGTATAGCTTTTTATCTATCTCTCCCGCACAACTGGTTTGTGGGTTTGTTCAATCTTTCAGAGCAGGATCAGGAAGATATTGCCGTTATTTTATTTACGTCCGGGACAGAAAAGCTTCCTAAAGGAGTTCCCTTAACCCATGCAAATCTTATAGCGAATCAAAATGCCTGTTTAAGATTTTTTGATCCTGTAGAAAATGATGTTATGATGTCGTTTCTTCCCCCCTTCCATGCTTATGGGTTTAACTGTTGTGCTCTCTTCCCTATGCTTGCGGGATTGTCCATAGTTTTTTCTTATAATCCTTTGCAACCCAAAAAGATTGTGGAGTTTATAGATAAGACGGATGCAACCTTTTTAGGTACTACACCTATCTTTTTTGATTACATTTTGAAAACAGCTAAAAAGCAAGAATCTGCTTTAAGCTCTTTGCGTTTTGTTGTTGTCGGAGGAGACGCTTTTAAAGACTCTTTAAGAGACAAGTCTGAGAGAAATTTTCCTCATATTGTTCTTCGTCAAGGATATGGTACAACCGAGTGTTCTCCTGTTATTACGATTAATGATGAGAATAGTCCCAAAAATGAACGGTGTGTTGGTATCCCTATTGAAGGTATGGACATTATGATTGTTTCGGAAGAGACTTATGCTCCTCTGTCTTGTGGAGAAGTTGGTTTAGTTCTTATTCGAGGTACCTCACTGTTTCCCGGCTATTTGGAAGCAGATCCTGATCAAGGTTTTGTACATCTTGGAGGCGCAAGTTGGTATGTGACAGGAGACCTAGGTTATTTAGATAGAAATGGTCAGTTGTTTTTACAAGGTAGACTTAGTCGTTTCGTAAAAATTGGCAGTGAAATGATTAGTTTGCAGGCTTTAGAAAATTTACTCATTGAAGGTTTTGGGTTGCCTGATGAGCAAGATGATGTTTCTTTGATCGTTTGTGGTATACCTGGAGAGAAAGTCAAACTCTGCTTATTTACGACGTTTTCTACCAATCTCAATGAAGTAAATGATATCCTAAAAAACTTAAAAACAAGTAGCATAATGAAAATATCCTATCAGCATCAGTTGGAATCTATCCCGATGCTGGGCTCAGGAAAACCTGATTACCGAGCTTTAAATTCTCTAGCACTTTCTCTGTTTCATGGGGAATAAAACGACACTTGAATAGTTAAAGATACTAGATTTCAAGGAAAAAATCTTTAATGAGTGAATGCCCAATAGATTTTGTAACTAACGATTTCCTAGGTTTCTCTCGCTCTACAGTATTAGTAAATGAAGTTGAGAGACGCTATCGTTTATATTGTGAACAATTTCCTCAAGCCCAACTTGGAGCAAGTGGTTCTCGTGCTATTGCAGGCCCTTCCCAAACTCTACAAAAACTAGAAGCAAAGATAGCAAAATTCCATCAAGCTGAGGCTGCTTTTGTAGTGCAGAGCGGCTATATGGCTAACTTAGGTTTCTGCTATCACATTTCTAAAGATACTGATATGGTCTTTTGGGATGCGTCTGTACACATATCCGTTGTACAAAGTTTAAAAGTGATATCCGGGAAACATCAATCGTTTCCTCATAATGATTTAAGCGCTCTAGAATCTCTATTAATGTCTCATAGAGCAGTCTCGTCAGGAAGAATTTTCATTTTTGTTTGTTCGGTATACTCTTTCTTAGGAACTTTAGCTCCTCTTGAAGAACTTTTAGCTCTTTCAAGAAAATATCATGCTCACCTTATTGTAGACGAAGCCCATGCCATGGGAATTTTTGGTGAGGAAGGTCGTGGGTTGTGTCACAAATGGGGATATGAGAATTTTTATGCTGTTCTTGTTACCTATAGTAAAGCTATGGGAGCTATGGGAGCAGCTATTCTTTCTTCCTTAGAAGTGAAAACAGAGTTGATGTTAAACTCCCCACCATTACGCTATACTACAGTACTAGCTCCTCACGCACTGATTTCCATAAGTGCTGCATATGATCATTTGTTTGTAGTAGGGGAGTTCGCTCGCAAACAGGTTTTTATCCTTCAAGCGTATTTTCAGAAGTATTTTGGTTTGAGTTCCCAAGGTTGTGGACAACCTATTTTCTTACAGGATTTTAATTTTGATCTTTTAGTTTCACTTCTCAATGAGGCGAACTTACGTGTAGGCTTGATGACTTTTGCCGATAAGCCTTTTATACGAGTAAATTTCCACGCTTTTAATCATCAAGATGAAGTGAATCTCTTAGTTGCCGTTTTGCATAGCTATCTAGAAAAATGTAGTTGTGGGATCGACGTCAATCATGAATTTTACTTTGGGAGACAGTTTTGCAGTTAGTAAGGCTTCATGGAGTTTTTTATTTACAGGAAGAACTTGCTTGCTTTTTATTAAAAATTGATACCGAAATACATCTTTAATTTTGAAGTGTCCACACGGTGTGATTTGCATTAATTGGGTATGAGTATCCAACTTCTCTTTAAGTATAGAGTGGATGCGTTGCGCCTCTTTCCAAGTGAGGTTGGGGCATTTTCCTATGAATATACAGCGAACAAGACGAACAAATGGCGGGTAGCTGCATAATTCCCTGCCAGGGATTTCTTGGTGGTAAAACGCTCGATAGTCCTGTCTGATGGCACAGCGAATGGTGCTATGATCAGGAAGAAACGATTGAATCAAGACTTCACCAGGGAGGTGGCTTCTTCCGGACCTTCCTGTTACTTGTGTGATCAATTGAAATACTTGTTCAGAGGCGCGGAAATCAGGAATGTACAGACCAGAATCACCATTTAAAATGATGGCTAAAGTAACGGCAGGAAAGTGCATCCCTTTAGCTATCATTTGTGTTCCAATGAGTATATCCGCTTTTCCTGTGGCAAATTGTTTTAATAAAGATTCATGACTTCCTTTAAATTTCGTGGTGTCCGAATCAATACGGATAGTGCGAACTTGTGGGAAGATACTATGCAATACCTTTTCTATTTTTTCTGTCCCCGATCCACGATATTGTAAAGTCATAGTTCCATGACATTTTGGACAAGATGTCTGAGGGTCTTTAGGGGAAGAATTACAGAGATGACAGAGGAGGACATTCGCATATTTATGGAAAGTTAATACCATATCGCAGTGGGAACATTTCAACGTATGTTTACATGAAGAACAGGACACATTTGTATGGTAGCCACGTCGATTAAAGAAAACTAAGACTTGTTCTCCAACAGCGAGCCGTTTTTCAATACTTTTAAGTGCAGCTTGAGAGAATAATGTTTTTGTCTTTGTCTTTTCTCTTTCCATATTCATATCGATAAGAGAAATCTTCGCAGGATAGGCAGCAGCAGCTCGTGATGATAATTCTGAAAGAATATACTTCCCTGATAAGGCATTGGCGTAGCTCTCCAGACTTGGAGTAGCACTGCCTAATATTACAGTAGCATTTGCCAGTTTCCCTCGCATAACAGCAACGTCTCGAGCATGATAACAGGGATGGCTTTCACTTTGTTTATAGGCAGGATCGTGTTCTTCATCAACGATGATCAGTCCTAAATTTTGTAGAGGACAAAACAATGCAGATCTTGGACCTATAATGATATGAATATTTCCGTTTGATGCTTCTCTCCAGGTTTTATTTCTATCGCTGTCATTAAGCTTGTGATGAAGAATACCCACTTCTTTTCCAAAATGAGCTTTAAATAATGTAACTGTTTGTATTGTAAGAGCAATCTCAGGAACTAAAAGGATCGCACTTTTCCCTAATTTCCTTGCCTCACGAATAGCCTGGAGATATACTTCCGTTTTTCCACTTCCTGTAACACCAAAAATAAGGTGTGTCTGAAATTTCCCTGAAGATAAGGACAAAGAAATCTTATCCACGGCATCTTGTTGTTGCGGATGTAGCACATGGGCTTCAGGGAGGAAGAAGGTTAGACGATCTTCTTGAATTTCGAGATCTGCAGCACTGGCTATTTCAATAGCCCCAAGTTTTTCTAGAGAATGGATCGGAGATTGTGACACCTTAGCCTTGTCCATGAGTTCTGAAAGACCAGGGGGAGAGCTGCACGATAATAATGTTTTTAGAGTTGCTGCTTGCGCGGGAGATTCTTTTTGAATAGCAAGAATTATCTCCTTAGTCTTCGCTTTGCTTTGCTTGAGTAGGACGCGATAATGTTGTTTTGGTTGTATGATACTAGAAGATATCCCAGGAAGTACTAAACGCAGTGTCTTACCCAAAGGCGCAAAATAATATTGACTCATCCAAAACATAAGTTCTAGAAGATCTTGAGGGAGTATAATTCCTGAATCAATAACACCTAAAACAGGAAGAACTCGTTTACATTCTGTTTGTGTTTTAATCTGATGGACTATTCCATATTTTTTTGCTCCCCGTAAGGAAATGCTAACACCAGTACCTTTAGTAATGTGTTCAAGATGATCAGGGAGTCCGTAGTCTAATACCTTATTGATATTGGAGTTTACTATGACTTCTGCGTATAGGCGAAAGGTAGTTGATTCAATATTACCCATAGATCTCGTTTCAATTGCGGATCATTTTCATAGTATACTGAAGAATAAATAGGAATCCAAGTGCACCCATCTTTCATGAAAGATTGATGATAACGTAGATTGGAGATTTTATAACGTATCATTGTTAAAGGTGCTAGACATAAAGAAAGGCCCGTATTTTTATGAAAAATATCTGTATGACTTGTTGATAAAATGAGTCGAGAAGGGAAAATTTGTTGAGTAAGAATTTTTGACAATCTATTAAAAAATAAAATTTCCTCATCTTTTTCTTCATCTACGAAGATACCACAAGGTATATCCAAAGGTGTTTTCAAACAATGTGCTTGCAAAGTAGAATAGCGAAACTTCAAGATTTCTTCTCTAGAAAGATCAGGAGGGAGAGGAATGCATTCCCAGGAAGATTTTTTTAAGCGCTCGTGAGTAATAGGTAGGGGAGGGCCTTCACTATCTTGAACTGGATTTGATAAATGCTTTTCTAATTTTTTATCAGCAATAAGCGGTTTTGCAATACGTTTTGCTTGTGCCGCAGAAGCTTTTATAGGAGCTGGGTTGTCTTCCCATTTGGGAGTTAGGGGAATAAGTTTTGACAGAGAAGGATAATAGTGCTCTGAATAGCGATCTATTATTTCTTGCAAAATAGAAGAAATATCAGGATGAGTCATATGAATATATAAATAGCAAAGATATCTACGGATTCACTATAGATATAGATGGTTTATTCATCTATGCTCTTTGTTCTCCGATGTGAAAATTTCCTTGCTTTTTGCGCGTAATAGGATAGTACACTCGGTGATTAAGGGAAAATTCTACATTATTTTTAAGAGGATTTGCATGAAACGTTGGTCGCAAGGAAGTTTAATAGCCCTCTGTTTATTACTTACACTGCCTTGTTGTGCAGCAAAAAGACGTTCTCATTACCAAAAAGGGATCGATAAGTCTACTGTGCACGTGGTTAAAACTTCTGGAGTACAGTGGGAAAGTTATGACAATGCTGTCGAACAATCCAAAAAAGATAAAAAATATATTGGTTTATTTTTTACAGGTTCTGATTGGTGTATCTGGTGTATAAAGATGCAAGATCAGATTTTAAATACTCCTGAATTTCAACAGTATGCGAATGGGAATTTACATATGGTAGAGCTAGACTTCCCACAATCTGCTAGCCAACCTGAAGATGTAAAACAACAAAATCAAGCTTTAAAATCAAAATACGGTGTAAACGGATTCCCAACATTAGTTTTCATTGATGCTAATGGAGTTGAGAAAGCTAGAATGGGATTCGAGTACGGTGGTGGTGAGAATTACGTGCAAAAAATCAAAGCTGCTTTACGTACAAAATAGCCAATTTCTTCTTAAAGAATTTTAGAGAGGAGGTCGCCCTCTCTAAAGTTCTTGTTTTCTCTTAATTAAACATTCATCTTTTTTGTTGTTTTTGAGAAAATCTCTATTTTACAATGAACTTTTAACTTTCTTTTCTTTCGATCATATATGATTTTTCATGTTTGGATTACGTGATAATTAGAACGGTCTTTAGAAAAGAAGAAATAGGCAAAAGGATTTAGAAAAACGATGTCCACAGAAGCTGAGTACCTACAACAAGAAGATTTTCTCCATAGAAGTAACAAGCTTCGGGAAATAGCTGATTTAGGTATTAATCCCTATCCTTATGAATTCCCAGGAACAAGTAGTGTTGAGGAAATAAAAAAAGAATATATATCCCAATCTCTTGGGAATAGTGAAGATGCTACTAATAAAAAAACCCCTAAGGTAAAAATCTCAGGTCGTATGGTGCTTTTCCGCTCTATGGGAAAGAACGCTTTTGCGCAGATTTTAGATAATGATCAAAAGATCCAGGTGATGTTTAACAGGGATTTTTCTTCAGTTGCAGGTCTCCCTGTAGATGCAGAGATTTCCCCAATAAAATTTATAGAGAAGAAGCTTGATCTTGGTGATATTTTAGGAATCGAAGGGTACCTATTTTTCACGCATTCCGGAGAGTTAACTATTCTTGTCGAAACCGTCTCACTATTGTGTAAATCTTTAATTTCTCTTCCCGATAAACACGCTGGCCTAAGTGATAAAGAAACTCGTTATAGAAAGCGTTGGTTGGATCTAATTTCTTCTGATGAAGTACGGCAAACTTTCTTAAAAAGAAGTCGGATTATCAAATTAATCCGTCACTACATGGATGCTCAGGGATTCATAGAGGTAGAAACTCCTATACTCCAAAATGTTTATGGTGGCGCTGAGGCAACACCTTTTATAACTACTTTGAATGCTTTGCACTCAGAAGTATTTCTCCGGATTTCTCCAGAGATTTCTTTAAAAAAAATCCTTGTTGGAGGCACTCCACGTATTTACGAAATTGGAAAAGTATTTAGGAACGAAGGGATCGATAGGACCCATAATCCTGAATTTACCATAATAGAAGCCTATGCAACGAACATAGACTATCATAGTGTCATGACCTATGTGGAGAATCTCGTTGAACATCTCGTCTGTGAGTTGAACAATGGTAGTACAGTTTTGACCTATTCACATTTAAAACAAGGGCCTGTATCCATTGATTTTAAAGCTCCTTGGATTCGCATGACTATGAAAGATAGTATCAAGACATATGGAGGTGTCGATGTGGATCTTCATGGAGATCATGAGTTGCGAAAAATTTTGAAAGAATGTTCTTCATTACCTGAGGAATCTTACGTGACAGCTCCCAGAGGCTTATTAATCGCAGCATTATTTGACGAGTTAGTCTGCGATAAATTAATTGCGCCTCATCATATTACAGATCATCCTATAGAGACGACGCCTTTATGTAAATCTTTGCGCTCAGGAGATGTGGATTTTGTCGAGCGTTTTGAAAGTTTTTGCTTAGGTAAAGAGCTTTGTAATGCCTATTCAGAGTTGAATGATCCTTTGCGTCAGAGAGTACTTTTAGAAAAACAACAGGAAAAAAAGGCTTTAAATCCAGATAGTGAATACCATCCTATAGATGAAGAATTTTTAGAAGCCTTGTGCCAAGGTTTGCCTCCCACAGGGGGATTTGGTATCGGTATTGACCGTTTGGTAATGATTCTTACGGATGCTGCTTCTATTCGTGATGTATTATATTTCCCAGCTATGCGTCGTTTAGAATCAGACAAGGGTTAATATTTTTTTACTTTAGGCCCTGATTTTGTATCTTCAATAACATAGCCGAAAGAAGCAATTTGATTTCGAAGAACATCTGCTTGCTTCCAATTTTTCTCCTTGCGGGCAATTTCTCGTTCTTCAACAAGTTGTGCAACTGCACTAGGGATGTCTAAGGATGTAGAGAGGGGAATAACACCAAGTACGGTGTTAATTTTCTTCATAATGTCCAAAACATAGTTACTATCAGCCTGTGTGAAGTTTGACTTATCAATCAGTGAGTTTGTCTGATGGATAAAATCGAAAAGGGACGCGAGCGCTGCCGCTATGTTTAAATCATTTGCAATAGCGTTTGAAAAATCTTGTAGAAACAGTTGCCCGCACTGATCTATATCTTCAGAAATAGTGGCGCTTTCAGGGTAGGGATTTTCTAATCGAGAAATGAAATCACGTAAGCGTTTTAACGCTTGACGGCAAGCAATTAGTCCTTCTTCAGTGAAGTTTAATTGCATTCTATAATGGCTTTGTAAGAGCATGTAGCGGATTTCTACTCCAGAAAATCCACGATCTAGCAAATTCCTTAGTGTGAAAAAATTTCCTAAACTTTTCGACATCTTTTTCCCATCAACAAGAAGATGCTCAGAATGGAGCCAGTAACGAGAAAAAGGCTGGTGAGATAAAGATTCTGACTGGGCAATCTCATTTTCATGGTGAGGGAAAATATTGTCTATACCGCCTGCATGGATATCAATAGAAGACCCGAGAAGTTCCATAGCCATGATAGAACATTCTAAATGCCAACCTGGGCGACCTTTGCCAAATGGGCTTTCCCAATAAATATGACCGTCTCTCTTTTTATCGTATGCTTTCCATAACACGAAATCCGAAAGATTTTCTTTGTCATATTCATCGGAAGCTATCCTAGAGCAACATTGCAAATTTTGTAGCTGTAACTGAGATAACTTTCCATAGGAAGGGAACTCTTTTATAGAAAAATAAACAGAGTTATCTTGGCCTGTATAGGCGATACCATCATCTAGGAGCTTGCGGATAGCTTCGATCATTTGAGGGATATAGTGCGTAGCGTGGGGGTAAACATCAGCGGGTAGGATATTCAGTGTGGCAACGTCTTCAAAAAAGGCTTGTATGAACGGAGCTGTATAGGTATCCAAAGAGATATTTTTTTTACATGCACCAGCCAAAGTCTTATCATCAACATCTGTAATATTCATAACATGCTTTACAGAGTATCCAAAGAACAAAAGAGCACGTTTTAATAAATCTTCAAATATATACGTACGGAAATTTCCGATATGCGCATAGTCATATACTGTAGGACCGCAGGTATACAATTTGACAGGATCGTTAGAGGGAGAAAAAAGTTCTTTTGTTCTCGATGCGGTATTATATAAATAAAGGTTCTGTCTGTTGTAGGATGATTGTCTCATGGGCAGACTCTCAAAGGTTCTAGATTTATACCGGTGAGAGCGTAGATTAGGCTTGTTTCAAGGTGCTAGACTAACGCCTCAATATGAAAAATGAATGTTTTTGTTGAAACTGTAGCACAAGATAGTTTCCCAATCCATGGTTTTCTAAGGAATACAGCAAAGGAACTAGTAAACTAGGATTATTTATAAAAAGAATTATTTTAAGGGTTTTACGCATAAATATTCCTAAGAAATACATGATTATTTAATCCCATAGAATATGTGTTTGATTGTAGAAAGAGATTAAAATTTTTAATTGGTGTTTTTTATTTCGTTTTAATAAAAAAAAGACTATACAACAAGAATAGTTGATAGAATGCCCTGAGAGCATTCTGTGACGCCTAAATAGAACGAGTTGCGTCCTATTGACTAGGAGAAGGAGAGGAAGCCCATGATCCTGTTACAGATTGTGAAGAAATGTTTTTTGAAGCAACTGAAGGTATTAACAACGTTTCTATTAGGTGCAAGTTCTGTAAGTTTGCATGGCGTTGTTCAAGAGAGTTCTTCTAAGATTTTGTGGCATCTAGATTATAACGAGGCTGTGAAAAAAAGCCGCGATTCCGAATTGCCCATGTTAATCTTTTTTTCCGGTTCCGATTGGAATGCTTTATGCATGAAGATTCGTAAAGAGGTTCTTGCTTCTACGGAATTTGCTCAAAAGATAAACGGGAATTTTATATGTTTGGAAGTCGATTTTCCTAGGCATTCTTCTCAAAGTGAAGCCTTGCATACACAAAATACATATCTAAAAACTAAGTTCAAAATTGATGAGTTTCCTTCTCTTCTTTTACTTTCTCATGATGGAAGAGAAATTTATAAAATCGGGTCTTTTGGTAATGAAACTGGAGAAAATCTAGGTGAAAGCTTATGCCATATTGTTGAAAGTGACTGCTTACTCAACAATGCCTATCCAGTTATGCATACATTGTCTATGGAAGAACTCCAGAAGTATTACCGACTTTCTGAAGAGATTTCATGCAAGGATTTCATAGCAAAAGCTTTAGAATTAGGGGTGCGCAATGATGACTACTTCTTCTTATCAGAAAAATATCGTCTTCTTGTTGAAGGCGGTAAAATGGATTCTGAAGAATGTCAAAAAGTAAAGCGTAAATTACTCAATAAAGATCCTAAAAATGAAAAACATACACACTTTACCGTGGCTTTAATTGAGTTCCAAGAATTGGCTAAAAGATCTCAAGAAGGAGTGAGTCAGGACCCTAGTCAAGTAATAGCACCTTTAGAAGCTTATTTAACAGAGTTCGGACACCAGGATCAAGAAAATGTCTGGAGAATAGAGATGATGATAGCTCAGTTTTACCTAGACTCTGATCAATGGAAAAGTGCTTTACAACACGCTGAAGTTGCTTTCGAAACAGCCCCTAAAGAAGTCCGCTCTCATATTTCTCATTCTTTGGACTACATTCGCCTCCAATCGTAGACTTGTTTTTTGAAAATTTGCTGTTGAGTGCTTCTGGAATTTGTTGAGTAAAATCTTGAAGCAACTCTTCAAATTTAGGCTGGTGTTTATTTTTGGGCATGACAACAATTTGACAAGAAGGCAAAGAATGGCGCTTTAAACGAAAGGCCTCGCGCACAATGCGTTTAAAGTAATTTCTTTTATTGGCTTTCCCAAACTTTTTGGACACAGTTATCCCTAACTTGCAACATCCAGAATATTTAGATGGAGCAACATGAAAAATAACCTGACTACCTTGGCAGTGGGATCCTGCTCGTGATATATAAAGAAATTGCCGTCTCTTTAATACACGGGCGCGCTTGGGTAAAGTTGATCGATGCACAAAACAAAATATTTTATAGGTCGATTAGATTGTGTCTGCCATGACGACGACGGCGATTCAGTAAATTTCTTCCATTTTTTGTAGCCATACGAGCACGGAAACCTACAGAATTTCGACGCTTCCTTTTACTAGGCTGATAAGTCCGTTTCACAGTACCTTCCTATTGGTTTCTAAGTTTTCTAGCCCATGGAATGATTACACTAGAAAAAACTACGCGTAAGTTTATAAAATTGGGTTAATAAATTCAAGAGAACTGAAGAGATTATCGCATTTGCGCGCGGAACTTGTAATCAGCTGAAGTCTCCTGTTGTCAAAAAGTACGGAAGGGGTTAAATTAGTCCCTTTTAGCGATATTCCATAATTTAGAGCGTCTTTCTCGGCATTTTAGAGAGGGGCCACGAGGGGATAATTTTCATGAAAGTGAGTTCATCTATTAAAGCAGATCCTTCAAAGGGAGATAAGCTTGTGCGTCGTAAAGGGCGTCTTTATGTTATTAATAAGATAGACCCTAATCGTAAGCAACGTCAAACAGGACCTGCACGTAAAAAATAATTTAATAAGTTTTAGGTAAGAACGCATGGCGAAAAAGTCAGCAGTAGCGAGAGAAAATAAGCGCCGAAAATTAGTAGAGGCGAACTACAAAAAAAGAAGTGAGCTTCGCAAAATTGCAAAAAGCTTAACCGCTAGCGAAGAAGAGAAGGAAAATGCACGTGTTGCACTGAATAAAATGAAAAGAGACACGGCTCCTATTCGTTTACATAATCGATGCTTGTTAACGGGTCGTCCTCGTGGTTATTTGAGAAAGTTCGCTATTTCTAGAATTTGTTTTAGGCAAATGGCTTCTATGGGTGAAATTCCCGGAGTCATCAAAGCAAGCTGGTAGAGAATCCTCATATCGTGCCCACGCTGATAAAAGGGGTGTTGAAGGTTTTTTATTTTACTTAAGAATTTTTAACGCCTCATTTAATTCTGGGATATTTCTTACTCTTTCCCAGTTTTCCATACCTTTTCTCCATACCCAGATGTCTTCGGGATTTGTATTTTCTTTAGCGTGTTTATTTTTGTCTCTTAAGAATACAAGTAAGTCCTCTAAGAACAAAGGACCTACACTTTCTTTTTGTGTATTTAGATAAAACCATTTTTCTGTATCCCTAGGAACTTGCATAACAGGGGGTGGAGATGAAATTACAGAAGAATCCTCTAGAATAGAGTGTAAAATGTTATTAGATGGTTCGTTTTCATCAGAAGAGGGGGTCGAGTTATCGTTCTTTGGAGGGAGATCAGGAAGGATAAGGAGAATAATGATCCCGAAGAATCCGAAACACATTCCCGCAAGAAACCAGCCGATCGGGTTGCGATTTTTTTTCACGGCCAGATAAGCGGATACAAACCCTAACAGAATGTAAATCAGAAAAAAAGAAATAGGTAGCATTGAGGGTAGCATATTAACCGGTTGACCATTAGACTAATCACTAGCGCTTATTATTTCTATAGAGTACATTTCTCGCTAGCGAAATAGGCACATAGGAGGAATATGGATAAGCAGAATTTAAAATTAGATGTGAAAGAAATTGAGTTTCCAGAGACTGTATTTAGCCGTGACATAGAAACTCGTGTAATTCAAGTAATTATTTTGCATTGTTTAGCTAAAATCAATGGAGTTTCTCTTTTAGGGGGTAATTTAATTGATACCTTATTCGGTAGAGATATCGAGAGAATGAAGGGAATCTATGTAGAACAAGATTCTAAAAATCATCTAGTAAAAGTTCGTGTCGAAGTAAACGTTGATTATGGTGTTTCTATACCAGAAAAAACTGAAGAAATACAAGGATGTATAGTTTCTGAAATATCTGAGTATACAGGTCTTCACGTTGCTTCAGTTCATGTGATTATCAAAGGGTTAACTCAACCTAAGGATCGCTCTGAATCAGAGTCAGAGGATGAAATAGAAGAGTTGTGTGTAGCAGACTTACCCTCAGCAGAGGACTTTTTAGAGGAGATAAAAGAAGAAGTTGAAGAGTAAGCCACTTTTCAGTCTTCTAGATACATATCTTCAGCTTGCTTAGCCAGCAAATGTTGAATGTCTTTTTTCGTTAGCCCAGGGATAGCTTCAAGCTCTCCTTGGGAAGCTTTCATAACTTGTTCCCAGCTTTTAAATTTTTGTAATAAACGTTTTCTTTTTATCTCGCCAATTCCGGGAATCTTTTCCTTGGGCAATAAGAAGTCTTTGTGACGTTTTTTTCGATGCCTACTAATTGCAAATCTATGTGCCTCATCCCTGAGTTTCTGGAAAAATTGTAATAGCTTTGATGTGGGAGAGAGTAGCACTCCTTGGGGAAACGTATCACAAAATAGTTTTTCGTTTTTTAATGAGCTGCTGTGGCTGCCAGCTTCTTTAGCTATCGAAACAACTTGAATCCCTGTAAGATTTAGTTCTTTTAATGTTTTCTTTGCTTGTGCGTATTGCGTACGACCTCCATCTATAAGAATCATATCGGGAATAGATGAAGTGAGCGAGATAAATCTTCGAGATAACACCTCACGGAAAGCAGCCAAGTCATTATAAGCAGAGGAGGAAATAGAGAATGTTCTATAGTCTTTGGGAGACAAGGCATCGTTTTCATAGACAATGTATACGCCAACAGCATGAGATCCTCGTAGATGCGCATTATCATAACACTCTATACGGTAAGGATAATCAGGGCATTTCAGAATTTTCTTCATCTCCTCATAAGGTAGTGCCGAGGATTGTATAGTTGTCTCTGCGTGCACCTGAGCATTATTTTTGGCTAAGTTGAGTAATTCTCTACCATAACCTGTTTTTGGAGAACGTAGCTGTGGTGGGCTATCTTTATTTAATAAACATGCAAGATCAGGAATATTTAGGGGAGTAGGAGTAAGAATTTCTTTAGGAGTTTGAGGTTGGTTTGCGTAGTACTGTAATATAAAAGAGGAAAGCAAATCTGAATCTTCTTGAGCATTTTCTGAAAACGGAAAATGACGCGCTCCGAGTAACTTCCCAGAACGTATTGTTAATATAGTGATGACAGTCTTCTGGTATTTTCGATAGAGACCAATAGCATCTATATTTTGAAAATGGAATTTCTCTACATGCTGTTTTACCATAGCTTGTTGGATAAGTTTTAATGTCCGGTAATACATCCCTGCTTGTTCAAATTTTTGTTCCTTAGAGGCTTTCTCGATAGATTTCTCTAAGTCTTGGACGATTTCCGAAATTTGGCCTTTTAAAAATAAAACAGCCTTCTCTAAAGTTTGTTCATATTCCTCATGAGAACATAAGTTCACACAAGGTGCTAAACAACGTTTCATCTCATAAAGAATACACGGACGTTTTCTTGAAGCAAATTCATGGTTAGAACAGGTGCGCAAGGGGAACCACTGACTGATAACTTCTAAAAGAGTTCGACAGGCTTCTGCACTCACATACGGACCAAAAATTATCTGCTTTTTGGAAGAGGTAACAGCTTTAGTACGAACAACATCTATTTTTGGCCAAAGATGAGTTAGAGATATGGCTAGGCAAAAAAAGGTTTTATCGTCTTTTAAAAGAACATTGTATTTCGGATGATACTTTTTTATTAGATTGTTTTCTAAAAGATAAGCTTCTGTTTCGTTAGAAACTAAAATTGTTTCTATGTCTGTTGTTTTTTTCATGAGGAAAGGAATTCTTTCTCTAGAATCCCCTTGTTTTTGAAAGTAGGTGCTTATGCGATTGCGTAAGTTTTTTGCTTTCCCGATATACAATACTTCTCCAGAGCTGTCTTTCATTAGATAAACACCTGGAGATGTTGGAATCAGTTTTGGAGTAAAATCCTTTACACGCATGATTAAAACAACGTGAGCTGCTGCTCTTTTTCTTGAGGTTGTTTAGAAGTCGCTTCCGGGCCTTCTAGTTGACGTAAGATCTGTTGCGCCCTCGATATCACACAAAGAGGAAAGCCAGCAAGTTTCGCAACATGTATTCCAAAACTTTTCTGGGAATGTCCCTTAAGAATCTCATAGAGGAACACAGGTTGACCACCATTTTCCTTCACGCCAGCATGGAAATTTTCTACATGCGGGCAGTGATTTTCTAAATCTGTGAGTTCTTTGTAGTGAGTCGCAAATAGTGTTTTTGCTTTTTTCCCTTCAGTGAATAGCAAATATTCTACGACAGATTGTGCAATTGCTAAACCATCGTAGGTACTTGTCCCACGACCAACTTCATCAAGTATAACTAAAGATCGATCAGTAGCATTATGTAGGATATTGGCGGTTTCTGCCATTTCTACCATAAATGTTGACATCCCTTTAGATAGATTGTCTCCAGCACCTATTCGTGTGAAAATCTTGTCAATCATACCAATATGGGCAGATTTCGCAGGAATAAACGAACCCATTTGTGCCATGATGACAAGTAGGGCTATTTGTCGGATATATGTAGATTTCCCTGCCATATTTGGCCCAGTAATTAAAATCATTCGCGTTCGCGTGCTGTGCATTTTTATATCATTAGGAATAAAAGTCCCCTTATCTAATAGAGTTTGGGCAACAGGATGAATCCCTCCTGATATGGATAGGGAATCGCTAGTGTCTACGATAGGGCGACAGTAATTATACTCTGCTGCAAGATCAGACAGAGAAAGGATGTAGTCGATATCCGCGATCACTTGAGACAGAGACAGAATTTCTTCGCGCTGTTGAAGAATTTGTGCACATAAATCTTTAAATAGTTGCGTTTCTAATGTCTGCAGTTTGTCTGAGATATTTAACATATCGTCTTGAAATTCTTGTAGTTTCTCTGTTGTGAAACGTTCTGCGTGTAGACGTGATTGACGACGGATAAATTCTTTGGGTAATAAAGGAGCAAAATCACTACTTACTTCTATATAGTAGCCAAGCACCTGGGAATAACAAACCTTAAGTTTTTTCACTCCTGTTTGCTTGCGAATTGTTTCCTGATATTGCCATAACCATTCCTTTGAATTTTCTCGGGTATAGCGTAGGCGTTGCAGATCAGGATGATGATTATCACAAAAAATATTACCTTCGGAAGTTCTTAAAGGTAATTCTCCTAAAAGAGCATTAGAGAGTAATTCTAATAGAGAAGTTAAACCTATAGATAAAGTAAATTTCCCTTGGAAAAATTTCGGTAGGGGTAAAGGAGAAAGGATCTCACATACACGTATACTTGCATTTAATGAGTCGCGGAGCATCCCAATATCTTTGGGACCTGCTAAAGAGGTAGTAATTTTCGTAGTTAAACGTTCAAGGTCACGGACTTGAGAAAGAAAAGATCTAAGGTTTTTTCTTAATTCTGAACGATCTAAAAGAAATTCTACAGCATCTTGACGCAGTAGTATTTCTTTTTGGTCATAAAAAGGATTAACTAATGTATTACGTAATAACCTACCTCCCATAGGAGTGCTGGTACGTTCCATAACATGAAGTAGAGAACTTTTCCCTTGAGGATCGTGAATAGGAGTCAATAGCTCAAGGTTTACCTGAGATGCAGTATCTACAAGTAGGTGTTTTTGATTTCCTTGTGTTTTAGGTATGGAAATGTGCTCTACGGGTAAGAGGAGCTTATCTTGGAGATAAGAAAGTAAGGCACCAGCAGAATTGATTGCTGGGACTAGACCTTTAAGACCAAATCCATCTAAAGATGACACATTGAAATGTAGAGACAACTTTTGAGTGGCAAATTGATGTTCAAACGCCCAATCCGCATAAGTAGATAAAGTAAGTTTTAAATGTTGTTGAATTTGTTCGATGATATCAGAATGTTTTTTATAGAACTTGTCGCAACTTAAGATTTCTGTAGGTGCTAAACGACAAATTTCGTCTACAAGATCTTTCATGTTATCATATTCTTGTAGTAGAAAGGATCCTGTAGAAAAATCTAAGCATGCAAATCCAAAAAGTGCTCCAACACGGTTGATAGATATGATGTAGTTGTTGGCTTTTTCAGGAAGTAATGAAGATGAGAGTAGTGTTCCTGGAGTAATAAATCTTTGCAACTCTCTCGATAAGGGTTCGGACTTCCCTTTGCTATCCTGTGCCTCATCAAGTTGCTCAGCAACAGCAACTTTAAATCCTTTACTCACCAAACGATCTATATATCCATTAATTGTAGATACAGGAATCCCACTCATAGGAATTCCTTGTCTTTGTGTGAGAGTAATATCCAGATTTTGAGAAAGCACAATCGCATCATCATAGAAAGCCTCATAAAAATCCCCCATACGAAAGAGAAGGAGCGACTCTCCTGCTTTCTCCTTGCATTGATGCCATTGCTTCATCATAGGTGTAGTTTTTTTTGATGTCATAGTTCTTCTTTGGGGAAAAGTATTACCTAGAGATTAACCTAGCCTAGTGGAAGAGAACGCCTAGCAATTTTGCTATTCCATAAATTAATAACTGCTGGTTAGATTAGCAAACTCTTGTAAAAGACCATAGAGATTTTGCCGGATTTTCCTATGCATTAGCCCGCTAGGTTACTATATTTATTCTTCGGGATCAAGATGGGTTTCTCTTAGAGTTTTGTTGATAGCTGATTCATAAGACGCGCTGCCTTTCTTTTAAAGCGGTGATTATGGCATAACCAAGGAACAATGAAGATTACAACCTATGTACACGGAAGAAAGTTTAGATAATCTTAGACACAGTATTGATATTATCGAAGTGCTTTCGGAACACCTCCATTTAAAAAGAAGTGGGGGTACCTATAAAGCGTGTTGTCCTTTTCATATTGAGAAAACCCCCTCGTTTATTGTTAATCCAACAGGTGCATATTATCACTGTTTTGGCTGTGGAGCTCATGGTGATGCTATTAGCTTTTTAATGAATCATCTTGGGTATTCATTTAGTGAAGCTGTTCTCACTTTATCAAAAAAATTCCATGTTGACCTTGTTATTAAGATTAAAGATGCCCAATCACCGTTTGCTACAGGGGCTAAGGATGAATTACGCCAGATTAACGCTGAGGCAGAAAAACTATTTCGTTTTTGTTTATATCAACTTGCTGAGGGTAGGGAGGCTTTACAATATTTATATCGTCGAGGATTTTCTCCTGATACAGTAGGTCGTTTTCATTTAGGCTATGCCCCAGAACAAACTTTATTTGTTCACGCGATGCGAGAAAAAGATATTTCAGAAAAACAACTGGAAGATGCAGGTTTTATAGGGAATAAGTGGTTTTTATTTTCTCGTAGAATCATCTTCCCTATACACGATTCTCTAGGGCATACTATTGGTTTTTCATCAAGAAAATTTTTGGAAAACACGCGGGGGAGTAAGTATGTAAATACTCCTGAAACAATTATCTTTAAAAAGTCTCGAGCTCTTTTTGGACTGCATCTATCACGAAGACGAATCGCAAAAGAAAAACGCGTTATTTTAGTTGAAGGGCAAGTAGATTGCTTGCAAATGATAGACTCGGGATTCAATTGTACTTTGGCCGCCCAGGGCACTTCATTTACTGAAGATCACGTAAAAGAGTTAAGTAAATTAGGGGTGCTTAAAGCGTATTTGCTTTTTGATGGTGATGATGCTGGCATAAAAGCAGCCGTGCGCGTTGGCGATATGTGTCAGATGGCGGGTATTGCTGCTATGGTATGCCGTCTGCCTCAAGGAGAAGATCCGGATTCTTTTTTGATGCATAAGGGAGCAGGGTTTCTTGGAGAATTATTAGATCAAAGTGAAGACTATCTTACTTTTCTTATCAGTCAAAAAATGCGCGTTTATCCGAATTTCTCCCCAAGAGAAAAGGCTCTAGTCATCGAGGAGACTATTACACAAATTAAAAAATGGGGGAACCCCATTGTTGTTTATGAACATCTCAAGCAATTAGCTTCTTTAATGATGATTCCAGAAAGCATGGTATTTTCTCTAGCGAAACTAGAATCGGGAATTACACCCGCCAAATCTTCTGTAGTTAATAAAGAGAAATTACCGAAAATTCATTCCGATGTGATTATTGAAACAGATGTTTTGCGTTGTATGTTATTTTGTAAAACGCACCACACTAGTATCCCGCACACAGCGAAAAATTATTTTACGGCTATGGATTTCAAACACCCTGAATGTAGGAAACTATTTTCTCGTCTCATCGAATATTACGAAAAACACCAAAGTAATCTTCCTTTTGACGAAGCTCTCTCCTTATTAGAAGATAGGGTAATCATAGAATTACTCATAAAACGCCGTATGAATACCGATTGTCTCGAAACAGTGTTTGTACAATCTTTACAAAAGCTTGCAGATCGCCAATGGAAAGAGCAATGCCACCCCTTATCAAGGCAGTCGAAAAGTGCTCAGGAAGAAAAGCTGTCCATTCTAGAGGATTACGTTCGTTTACGCAAAGATAGAGTCATAATTACTCTTTTAGAGCCACAGGTAGAGCCACAGGAATGTTAGCCTCCTATTTTATTAGTTTTCATAGGCCTAATTAATTATAAACTTTTTGTAAAGATTGAAAAATTAATAAGTTTAATATAAAATTGTGCGTTGTTAATTTGTTAATTTGTTGATTTTTATGAAAACTTTCAAGTTTCTTTTGCCGATTCTATCCTGGACTGTATGTTTTGGAGGGGTGGTCACGGAATCAAATCACACTCGAGGGTTCACTGTTTCAGAAGCTATTGGGTTAGCGGCTGCACGTCGCAGTTCTTTGGCTAGTCGTGCAGGTGAAGTTGCCAAGGTTGCTGGTTTGGGTTATGGTGCTACTGTTTTACTTCAAGAGTGGCAAAATCAGCAGGCAGTCGAGTTAGAAACTTTAATAGCCAGAAATGGGGTTATCTAGAGTTTTTATTCACATTTTGTAATAAAATTTTTACAAATGGTGATTTTATATCTCTGTTGTTTTATCTTTTCTTGAGAAGTTGGCGGGCTGTTGATTGAAAATCGCAGCCTGTTTTGCTTTCATAAATCTTGATAAGTAGGGATAAATTTTATGCGTTTTTGTTGTTTTCTTCTTTTTTTACTAACCTCTTCTTTATCTATGTGGGGGCGAGAGTTGCCTTTAAAGGATCAAGAAGATGTTGTTCCCGATAAGTTTTCCCCACCGCAATATGTGCAACTTTCTAATGGCGAAAGAGTATGTTATTCGTATCACTACGCTTATCAAGATGCTGTGGAAAAGGGCAAGTGCTGTATTTTCGTTTATTTTAACCCTAGTCTTGAAAAGATTTGGTCACCCCTAGTCGATAAGAATTTTTGTTTCCCCAAAGCTTTAGCAGATTTCTGCAATATAGTTGTCCTTCAACGAGGTCTAATTAGTTCTATTGATTATTATCCTAAAATCGATCCCATGGTGTTGTATATGGGGGATTTCCAGGATCGTTTTTGGGAGTTAGATCTTCGAGAACCTTGCGTGATTCTTATTACTATAAGTCCTAAGGGTCATGAAAAAGTACTCAGAGTTGTTCCTGCTTCCGTTTCAACTTTTATGGACCCATAATGCTAATCTGTTATGGTCTAAAATTATCAGGCGAATACCTATAAACGCCTGATAATTAATAATATAATGTTTGTTTTTCATATATTTTAATCGGATAATTGAAGTTATTACCATTTTAAAATTAAAACGCACTATGCTTAAAACTAAGGCTTTGGTATCCTAACCCTTCTTGTTTCACCGAAACTAGCAATGGAGGTGCCTTATGCACATCTTGTTATCAATACTCTCGCTGTTGTTAGTCCTACCAGCCATCGGAGGAGAAACAACCACATCATTGAAAGATGAAGAAAATGACCAACAGGTCGAAGATATTTCAATAAAACACCCTTCTATATTTCACTCTTACCCAGATTGCTTGCAATCGACAAGACAGAAGGGCTTGAGTACTTTAATTGTTCTATACAGTGATGAAAATACGGTTGCTTTCCAACAGCTATTCTCTATGGCTATAAATATGGAAGAATCAGTGCTAAGTAAATATGCTAATTTTACTGTTCTGAGTCCTACAGGCATTAATTTGTTAATCTATCCCCCTGTTCCTGATCCTATGCTTGCAGAAATAGCACGCTTTAAGGAGTTGTTCCCAGAAGTCAAAGATCTTAAGGGAACATACTTAATTACCTTATCAATTTCTGATAGAGATGAAAAAATTATGGATATAGCCCCCATAGATTTGCCTGAGGAGGATTCTGTAAAGCCAATTATTTCTATACGTTAGTGATAAAACATATTTTTCCTAAAAGTATCCCGACATCGAATTTTTAAAATCGGGATATCTTTTTTCTCTATCTCCTGCTATCGTGGTGGGCATTTTAATTATGGAAAGTAGTTTTATGCGTATTTTATTAGCTTTATTATCATGTTTCTTATTGCCTACTCAGATGGTTCAAGCAATAGACGAGCCAACTAGTACAGTGGTTTTAGAGGACTGCTGTAATTGTGTCTTCCAAGATTATGACGCAGCCTTAAAACATGCCCAAGATGAAGGTATTCCTTTAGTCATTGTTGTGATGAGCCATCAGCATAACCGACTTTTAGAAGAGTTGATTGAGGAAGGACTTGATCTCAGTAATTTCTTTGGATGTTCACTAGAGGATCTAGCAGTTATAGCAGTTTTACAACCTGAAAGCGGTGATGAAGAAAATTCATCTAAAGTTCAAGATTTTCAGAATAGATTCTCAGCTACACAATTCCCTGAGACTTCACCTGGAGTATTTTTAGTAACTATCGTTGTCGATGAATCGCAAGAAACACTTCTAGATATTACTCAACTAGAATTGTAAGATCCTATGTATTTAGAATTGAGAAAAGTGGCCATAGATAGGAACCTATCAGGCCACTTTTTTGTTGCTAAAAGCTGCTCTTAATTTTTTAGAGACTCCCAATGATACGAAGAGAATTTCTCTATAGCTACTAGTAACAGATGAATGCGTAAGTTTTGTAATTCTTCGTTGCCACTAGTAACATGAACTTCATTTAAGAACATATTAATGTTGTCTGTAAGTTCTCCAAGACAGAGGAAATAATCTTTTTTATTCTTAATATTTGCCGATGCATCAAATTGGTCGAGAGCAGCTTTTAGCTGTGCTTCCTGTAGATCAAGTTCCATTGACGTCTGTTTATTAGTAGGGAGTTTCAAAGAAGCTAAAATCTTTTTTAAGCGATTATGCGTCATTGTAATTTTTTCTAAAGTAGCTCCTTGATTTGCTTTCATTTCTTGAATGGCTGTCGCGGATTTTATAATTTCTACAGGGTTTTTCTCAGAGGTGTCAGAAAGTACAGTAGCAATTTCATCTTTGCTGAATCCTAGCGAGGCTAAGAAGGTTTTTAGTCTTCCCCATATAAATGTTAGGAGATCTTTGATAACCGCGGGTTTATCCCAGTAAGTCCCTTCAATAGTAGAAGGAAAGTTATCCGCTAAATGATAAAGTAGACTTTCAAGATCCAGAGAAACTTCGGAAGCATGTAACAGTTTAAGAATCTCTAAAGACTGACGGCGTAAGGCGTAAGGATCATGAGATGAAGTCGGTCGAAGATTTAATATAAAACAAGAAAGTAAATTATCGAAACGATCTAGCAGACTTAATAGAGTTCCTGTTTTGGAGACCGTTTGACTATAAGTAATATGACGTAAATGTTCTCCTATAGCTACCGCAGATGCATGAGATAATCCCGCATGTTTCAGGTAATACTCCCCCATGATACCTTGAAGTTCTGCAAACTCATTAACCACAGCAGAAACTAAGTCTGCTTTACAGAACTCTATTGCTGTATTTATGTCTTCTTCAGAAGATAAAGGCATGAGTGGGTAAACTATTTTTTTATGAGCTTTTAACCTTTGTACTTTGTCATAAAGTGAGCCAAGAGCTTCAAAGTAGGTTACCGATTTTAGTTTATCCACAAAAGTTGTTAATGGAGTTTTTAGATCTTGTGCAAAGAGGAAAGCTCCATCGGTGAGACGAGGAGTTAAGGCTTTTTCATTCCCTTGAATAATAATGTCATTCGGACAGTTGTCACAAACTAAAATAAACTGATTGGTAATTTGTTGAGCTATATTTTGTGTAGGGAAGTATTTTTGGTGATTTACCATTTCAGCAATGAGAAGCTCTTTAGGTAGTGAACAAAACTGAGGATCGAATTGTCCACAAGTAACAAAAGGATGCTCTGTAAGGAAAACGGTTTCCTCAAGTAAACGAAGATTGGTTATAGGTGAAACATTATCCGAGCTGTGTGATTTTAACCCTTGTTCAATAATTTCTCTTCGTTCTTTGTGAGACACTATCACACATGCATCACGTAGTGTATCTATATAACGTTCACAAGAAGGAATGCGTACTTCTCTAGGATCCAACTGGCGATGTCCCCAGGAAATATTCGAAGCAGAAACTTTCCCAAAGGAAAAAGGAAGCACAGAGGTCCCATATAGAGAAACTAACCAGCGAATGGGGCGAGCATATTCTACACCACTATCATCATAGGTCATTTTCTTAGGGAATTTCATAGACTGAATTAATTTAGGTAATTCATTGAATAGAATTACAGCGGTGTCTTTACGCACTTCAGGATAGAGAAGGAAGAGATATTGTACACCATTGATTTCACGAATATCGAACAAAGAGTATTGTGGAAGCTCCCTATAATGACGGATATCCACATTATGAGTGGCAAAGAATTGCTCACCCTGCGTAGTCACATCTCCCGAATTACTAAATAAAGAGGATAGGATAGGGCCTTTCTTCTCAATAGCTTTTTGTATGGCTGTCGGCTCTAGGTTATAAATTAATAAAGCAAGTCTTCTTGGAGATCCTAAGACTTCTAAACTGTCATAGCCAATATTGTAATCAGATAAAAGCTTCTTCGCTAAAGATTCTAACTGCTGAATCCCCATGGGGACAAAAGTTGCTGGAAGTTCCTCAGAACCAATCTCTAATAGGAAATTTTCAGGAGTTTCAATTTTAGGACATGGAAGAACTTGTGTATCTACATCCCTATAAGCCTTCCCGTTGCGAAGTAATGGGTAATTTAAAGAGGCGCGCCAATCTACATAGCCATCTGCAACAGCGCGGGCTAATTGACGAATTCTAGTAATGTAGCGGGTACGCTCTGTAACAGAAATCACGCCTCGAGCATCAAGAATATTAAATGCATGAGATGCCTTAATAACAAAGTCGTAAGCAGGAACTGGTAACCCTTTATCTAACGCAGCTAAAGCCTCTTGAGCAAAGTCTTCAAAGTGTTTTAACCACATCTGGGTATTGGCAGCATCGAAATTATATTCACTCCAAGCTTTTTCAGAAGCTCGAGTAACGTCTCCATAGGTGAGTTCATCACTCCAGAGAACATCGAAAATGGAGTTTTTCTTTTGTAGGTACATAGCAATGCGTTCAATGCCATAAGTAATCTCCCCGCTAATTGTATCGAGAGGCTTGCTTCCTATAGCTTGGAAATAGGTCAACTGGGTAATTTCCATACCATTTAGCCATACTTCCCAACCTAAACCCCAGGCGCCAATCGTAGGATTTTCCCAATCATCATGGACAAAACGAATATCATGCTCACGAAGATCCAGACCAATAATTTGCAGTGAATCTTTATATAAAGAGAGAAAATTTGTGGGGACTGGTTTAAGAAGTACCTGAAGTTGGTGGTAGTTTTGAAGGCGGTTGGGATGCGTGCCATAACGACCGTCTTGAGGGCGTCTAGAAGGCTCTACATAAGCAGTTTGATAAGGCTCCGGACCTAGAGCACGCAAAAATGTTGCAGGGTTGAATGTTCCTGCACCTACCTCTAGATCATACCCTTGATGAATCACACACCCCTGTTCACTCCAGAATTGTAAAATTTTAGCAATCATTGCTTGTAAAGTAAGAGGTTGTGACATAGTAAAACTCCAATCAAAAAAAAACGTAGAAAAATCCATGGTTTACACGATAGATAGTGTTAGAAATGAGGATTTTTCTTAAGAATAAGGGCAAAGATATCACTACAAATAAAAACAAACAATACTAAGAAAAGAACTAGGGGATGTCATGTAGCAAAAAATACTATCTTCAAAAAATAGTTTTTTAACATTATAACACTCGATACTTGCGCTCTAATTCTTATCTATTTAATTTGTCTCTTAGGCATTCATTATAGTGCTGAGGTTCTCGTTTAAGCAATTTTTTGATAGAGGTATGGGGTGGGACTGCCTAATTATCTAACTTTTTCCCGGCTATTTATAACGCCAATTTTCATGCTGCTCTATCTTAAAGGAAAGTGGCTGGGGATTACCCCTGTGGTTCTTCCCTATGTTTTACTAGCTCTTTTAGGCCTCTCGGAGCTTACTGATGCTATCGATGGCTATATAGCTAGAAAGTTTTCTCAGGTTACTGATTTGGGGAAACTTCTTGATCCTATGGCCGATAGTATTTATCGAATTTCTCTATATCTCACATTTACTCAACCTCCGGTAAATTTTCCCTTAATTCTTGTGTTCATTTTTCTCGCTAGGGACTCTGTAATTAGTACATTACGTACTGTATGCGCTTTCCGAGGGGTTGTACTAGCTGCTAGAGCGAGTGGGAAATTAAAGGCTATTTTACAGGGTATAAGCTTTTTATTGATTTTGCTCGCTATGATCCCTCATTCGCTGGGAATGATTTCTGAGAGAGATCTAGAGCTTTTTGCTTCGGTAGTTGGGTCTATAGTGGCTATCTATTCCGTATGTTCAGGAGCTGAGTATTTTTGGGTGAATAAGAATCACATGCTACAAAGGGCAAAGTCTAAGACAAACGATCACACCAAGGAATTATAGATCTCTAAGTAATGGGTAGCCATCGTTGTTAGTCCTGATGGTCGTAACATGCCCTCTTCAATAAGTTGAAACCACACGTCAGGTTCATGCCTATAGGTAGAAACTGCTTGGGATAACATATGAAAGAAGTCATTGAAGTTGTCAGTATGGGAAAAAGTAAAACCATTGACCCCCGTAGCAACGGTATCAGCAAGACCCCCAGTAGATCTAACTAGAGGCACGGTTCCATAGCGCATTCCAATAAGTTGTGTAAGTCCACAAGGTTCGAAATGTGAAGGAATGCAGATCATATCCGCAGCACCATAAATTAAGCGTACTAGGGGATCATTATAATCCAAAATAATTCGAATATTCGGAGAAGTTGTTAAAGATTCTTGTAAATTGGTAAATTGTCTTTGCGTTTCTTGATCATAGCATGTGCCTGCAATGACTAGAGCATAGCTGTTTTCCATAGCATGAAGAATAGCAGCTTTCATAAACTCAGGACCTTTTTGTTCAACAATCCTTGAGATTACACACATTAAAGGAGAGTATTCAAGAGACAGCCCTAATTTCTCATATAGGGAGATTCTGTTTTCTTCTTTCTTTGTAAATAGAATATCAGGAGACTCAAGTAAATTCGTACCATAACGCACAACCAAAGCAGGATCTGTTTCTGGATTCCAAATATTTTCATCTATACCATTCAAAATACCACGGAAAACATGACGTCTAGACATAATGGCATCGTGTATTTCATAATCCGAATAATCATTGAGTATATCCTGAGCATATGAAGGAGATACAGTAGTAATAAAATCAGAACAATATAAGGCTCCTTTGAGTAGGACACTCGTGCTCGGATCTCTAAATAATTGGTAATTGCTCAATCCGAAATCACTAATTTCAGATGCTCCAAGCAATTGTGTACTGCAATAGCCTCGATAACTAAAGTTGTGAATTGTGAAAATTCTTTTTGGATAGCTAGGAAGATTAGGTTCTTTTAACAGTCCAGCTAAAAGTCCTACGTGCCAGTCATGCATATGCACAACATCTACTTTATCTAATTTTTGAATATATGCAGCAGCAGCAGCAGAAAAAGCACTGAAACGTAGCGTGTCATCTTCGGTGTAGATAGTCGACGTTGAGAAAAGCTCCGATTGTGAGTCCAGTGTAATCACAGTAAGAGTCATCCCTTCATGTTCATAGGAGGTGGCGGTCGCATTTTGTCTTCCTAAAAAGTTATAAGAAAAAACTTGTTCATCAAGCACTTGAGAAGAAAACACAGGGAATAGAAAAGGATAGAAGGGGAGTAGGATTTCAACGTCATGGTTGATAGATAATGCTTTCGATAAACTATAAACAACATCACCCAGTCCACCAGCTTTAATAAAAGGAGCACATTCTACAGAAGCTTGTATGATTTTCATGGCTTTCTCTTTTTACAGCTTATCTACGCGTCATAGCAAGCTAAGAACAAAAATCACAAGACGAAAAGGTCTATTTTTTGCCATAACCTCTTGATGTTGTAGCAAAATTCTTAGTCACTTTGTAATTTTCTTATTTTCAAAAACTGAAGATTAGATAAACTATAGCCTTATGCTGGGGTGTAGCCAAGCGGTAAGGCAGCGGTTTTTGGTACCGTGCATCGGAGGTTCGAATCCTTTCACCCCAAGGTTTCTGTTATTTCTTTTTTTTATTCCCCTCAGCATGGTTTGTCGTTCTGTTAAGGAAAACTTCATTTTAGGGAAAAGATTGACTTTTTCCGAGATAGGGCTATAATTTTGCCTCGAAAACTGTTCAGATATATGTTCCAGACATGACAGTCAATGGTCCCTGGGAAAGCATGTTTTAACTCTGAGAAGAGGTGTTTTGCAGAGGATTCTTTTAGCTCAAGATTATGGAGAATAGCACATTATGGAGCTCGTAGTTACAAGTCGCGAGACTGATAAAAAATCTTTGCTTAAAAAAATTCGTCAAACAGGAGGTATCCCTGCTGTTATTTACTCTGGCGGAAAGAGCCTAGCAAATATTGTTGTTGATGCTCACGTGTTTAGCAAATTTTTATCTAGCCTAGAAAGCGGTGCGCTATCTTCTACAATTTTTTCTTTATCTTACGAAGGTCGTACGATTAAGGCCTTGGTTAAAGATATTCAATATCAAGTGACCTCATATAGAGTGATCCACCTAGATTTTGAAGAACTTATAGAAGATCGTGATGTGAAATTAAATATTCCAATTCGCTGTGTGAATGCCGTGGATTGTGTTGGCGTAAAATTAGGCGGATCTTTAAGACAGGTTATCCGTGCTTTACGTGTCGTATGTAAACCTAAAGATATTGTTCCCTACTTAGAATTGGATGTCCGTTCACTAGGGTTGTCTCAGACAAGAAAGCTTTCGGATATTCAAATCCCTGCAGGGCTTCGACCTATTACTCCTCTTAAGGAAGTTGTTGTAACAGTATCTAGAAGATAATTTATTTATGACTAGTCTGATTGTTGCCATAGGGAATCCGGGGCGTCAATATATATGGACGCGTCATAATATAGGATTCCTATGTGTGGATAGGCTAGTTCAACAGTTTCCCGGAGTACATTTTAAAGAAGCTCCGAAATTATTTTCTGATATTGCCAAGGTAGAATCGTCCCAAGGGTCTATGGTGTTTATAAAGCCTAGGACTTATGTTAATTTAAGTGGTAAGGCTGTTTTAGCAGTTAAGGGATATTACAATATTGCAACAGACCGCATTCTAATTATCGCTGATGATGTGAACCAACCATTTGGTAACGTTCGTCTTCGCCAAAGTGCTGGTGGAGGCGGTCACAAAGGGATAAAAAGTATCACACAAAGCCTAGGTTCGAATAACTATTGGCAGTTGCGTTTGGGTATAGGTCGACCTCAAAGAGAAAATGTAGAGTTGTCGGACTTTGTTCTCGGGCAGTTTACTGAAGAAGAACAGATTGGAATACAATCCTTATTTATCGAGGCCAGTGCGTTATTTTCTCAATGGTGTTCTGGGGCTCAAACAGCCTAGGAGGTCCCTTAAGTAATTTTTGTAGACGGGGATATCTTAGGGAAATAAACTACTCTAGCTATGTTTAGGAGTTTTTAATGAAAGAAAAAACAACCCAACTGTACGAAGGGGCGTATGTATTTAGTGTTACTCTCAGTGAGGAAGCTAGACGTAAGGCTTTGGAGAAGGTAACTTCAGGCATCACAAATTATGGTGGCGAGATTCTAAAAATTCATGATCAAGGACGCAAAAAATTAGCGTATACTATTCGTGGAGCTAGAGAAGGTTACTACTATCTTATTTATTTTACGGTAGTTCCTGGAGTGATAGCCGAGTTATGGAAAGAGTATCATCTTAACGAAGATCTTCTCAGATTCTTAACCCTTAAAACTGATGCAGTTAAAGAAGTTTTAGAATTCGCATCATTACCAGAATAATTTTTTAAGGAGAAAATATGAATAAGCCTGTTCATAATAATGAACACAGAAGGAAGCGTTTTAACAAGAAATGCCCTTTTGTTTCCGCAGGTTGGAAAACAATCGATTACAAAGATACGGAAACTTTAAAAAAATTTATTACGGAAAGAGGTAAGATCTTACCTAGAAGAATTACAGGTGTCTCTTCCCGCTTCCAAGGTATTCTTACCCTAGCTATTAAGAGAGCGCGTCATATAGGGTTTCTACCTTTTGTAGGAGAAGATTAATTTAGAGGAAAAGAGACAAAATGAAACAACAACTACTTTTACTAGAGGATGTTGAGGGTTTAGGCCGTAGTGGCGATATTGTAACTGCACGTCCTGGGTATGTTCGTAACTATCTTCTGCCTAAACAGAAAGCTGTTATAGCAGGAGCTGGAACTTTAAGGTTGCAGGCTAAATTGAAAGAAGAACGGTTGCTCCGTGCAGCTGCAGATAGAGTAGAATCTGAAAAATTAGCAGAAATTCTTAAAGGTATCGTTCTTGAGTTTCAGGTTCGTGTAGATCCGGATAATAATATGTATGGTTCCGTCACAATAAGTGATATTATTGCCGAGGCGGCTAAGAAAAATATTGTTCTTACACGTAAGAATTTCCCTCACGCTCATTATGCGATTAAAAATCTTGGAAGGAAAAATGTGCCTTTAAAACTAAAGGAAGACATAACCGCAACTTTAATAGTTGAAGTGTCTTCTGAAAGTTCGTACGTTGCCGTTCTTAATCCGCAACCGTCTCAAGAACAGACAGCTGCTGAAGAATTAAATTAGGCAAGGTGGGGAGTCTGCTCCTCGCCTATATAAAAATTGGTTTTATGGATCTTTTTTCTCCAGCAAAACTCAATCTCTTTTTAAAGCTTCACGGCAAAACATCTCATGGCTTTCACGAGATGACTACCCTATATCAAGTCATCGATTTTGGAGATAACCTGAGTTTAGAGAGTAGTAGTGAAGATTCTCTTATTTGTAATCTACCAGAATTAAATACTCCTCAAAATCTCATATGGAAAAGTGTTCAGGTTTTCAGAGACTACACTAAAATCTATAGTCCTGTTGCTTGGCGATTGTATAAGTGTATTCCTGTAGGATCTGGTATGGGAGGTGGCAGTAGCAATGCTGCTACAGCACTCTATGCTTTAAATCAACATTTCCAAACGCAACTATCTAATGATGTTCTGCGAGAGTTAGGGAAAAAGATTGGAATGGATGTCCCTCTGTTCTTCTCATTAGGATCTGCTTTAGGCATAGGATGTGGCGAGGAAATCCTTCCTTACGAAAATGATCGTGGTGATGAAAGGTATGTCCTATATTTCTCAGATCAAGCTATTTTGACTAAAGACGCTTTTTCTTATGTACGCCCTGAAGATTTTTCTAACAGGGAAGAATGCTTATCTTTATACGAGAGAAACAATGATTTAGAAAAGCCCGTATTTCGTTTTCGTAGGGATCTCGAAGAGAAAAAACACATGCTAAAAAGGATATGGAGTCCTTTTCATGCTCACGTTAGTATGTCTGGAGCTGGGGCAACGCTATTTGTAAGTTATCCCAGGGAAATCGAAACAAACCCTTCCATAGCCAGAGCTATTCATGCAACTATCCACAATAGCCAAGGTTTGCTTGTAAATAGCCTACGCAAATACGATGGATGGTTTCATTGTGATAATCTATTTACAACAACAAGACAATAAGGTTCCTTCAGCAACGGAAACTATCTTACTTGCCTCAACAGAAAGCGTACTTTCAGCTTGGCAAACTTCGTAAAGCTGATCAGCATTTTCTTGTTCATGTGAAGATCCAAGAACACATGAATAAGCTGTGGTAATCCTTTGAAGAGCTTGTTTAAGTTCTTCAGTATTGTTGTCAGTAGTCAATAGTGTAATTGTATGCGTCATAATCAGACCCTCATCTCTTTCTCTTACTTATAGAAATAAAAAATTTTTTACAATTTCTTTCCCACATTCTATTTTCAAAAGAGAGTGATTTTTTAATTACCGCCCCTCTTAGTTAGGAAAATGTTTTTGAATCTTTATTTTTACTCAAGATATCTCTATTGATAATTATAAGAATTGTCGTCTCCTAGGTTGTTTATGATTTTACCTCAATATTCTTCGTCATTGAAGACAGGAGCGGCTCTACTTTTTTTCTTTTCTATACTGCATACATTTCTTACGCCTTGGTTGTTCAGACAATGTCAACTTTATCAACATAAAAAAATGGTATTCCCAGAAAGGTGGAAGAAATATCTTTGGTTGAGTGAATTTTATCGATTAGTGAGTAGGGTAGAGCTAGTTTTCGTTCTCTGGGCAGCTCCGCTATTTTTATGGTTTCTCTATTCTGAAGGATATAGAGTGACTATGAGTTATTTCAATAGTAGGAATTACGTATTTTCCCTATTTATTGTGATTATGCTCATTCTTCTTGAATCTCGACCTATAGTATACTTCTCAGAACGTGTTTTCTCAAACATTGCAAAAATAGGTAAGCAGTCCCCACGGTGTTGGTGGTGGACGCTGATGATCGCCTCGCCATTGTCTTCCGTCCTTCTGAAAGAGACAGGAGCTATGATTATTGCTGCGACTTTGCTAGTTAGGAATTTTTACAAGTTTTCTCCAACCCCACGTTTTGCTTATGCAACAATGGGATTGTTATTTGCTAACATCTCTATCGGAGGATTAACTTCAGCATTATCTTCTAGAGCTTTGTTTATTATTTTACCCTCAGTGAAATGGGGAAATAGCTTTGTTCTAAAATATTTCTGTTGGAAAGCGATAATCGCTATCCTGTTGTCGACAACTATCTATTATCTCATTTTCAGAAAGGAATTTAATAACTTCCCTAAGGTAGTGAGAAATCCCTCTATGATGAATGAACGTGTGCCAAAATGGATTATTTGTGTGCATATCATTCTTGTGGGCTCTGTTATTCTTGCAAGATCGGTTCCACTGTTAATGGCAGCTATCCTAATCTTTTATTTGGGATTTCAGAAATTTACAATTTTCTATCAACATGCGATTAACCTTTCTAAGGTATGCTTTGTAGGATTATTTTATGCAGGTCTGGTGATTTTTGGAGAACTCCAAGAGTGGTGGGTGTTAGAGCTCATGCATAGAATGTCAGATTTTGGTTATATGATCACTTCATATACCTTATCCATATTCTTAGATAATGCCTTAGTGAATTACCTTGTGCACAATCTTCCGGTGGCTACAGATTGCTTCCTGTACCTCGTTATCGCTGGGTGTATGTCTGCGGGCGGATTGACGATTGTTTCTAATATGCCAAACATCGTGGGATATCTTATTCTGCGGCCTTCATTTTCATCGTCATCATTATCTTTAGGATGGCTATTCTTATTTGCCCTAGGCCCATCCATTATTTCTTTAATGACTTTTTGGTTTTTAAGAGATATCCCTGAATTTATTTATTGTTTCTTTAGATGAAAATCTAACACTCTTTTCCATGAATATATACAGGAATTTCTGATCCTAATTTCTGATTGAGAAATTCCTGGCAGTAAACTTTAAAATTCGTGTAGTTCATATTTTTAGCGGCGGCAATTTTTTCGTTAGGTAGTGAAAATTGTACAGACGCTTTTTCAAAGGCTAACGAAAATAATGCCGATCCCATAGATTCTAAGGAATAGGTAGGATTAGTGATATTTTTTATATAGGCGTCTTTTAAGTCAGAAAAATATGACTCTGACATACCAAAGTCCTCTACAGAGGCAGCAACATTTTGGATGAAAGCCTTTGTTTTCATTACCAACTCTTGAGGAGTATAAGCACTAGAACGGATGTACAATATCCCTGCAGGACATAGTAGAGGTTCGTGGTAACATGCCCCTATAACGTAGCCTAATTGTTGTTCTGTACGCAAATGAGAGAAGGCTATGTGATTTAGCCATTTAAACATCATTTCTGTAGCAACAACGTGATCTATGGAAGAGGAATGTCTATCTTGAAGAACTAACAACATAGCGTTTCCTGATAAGGGATAATCTATTTTTATATTGGAGATTTCTTGCTCCTGCCTTTGATAGTAAAAACAGTCGGCATCATATTGTGGATAGCAAGACGAAAAATCCTTAACTATAGATATTAGTTCCTGTTCTTGTTTTTTTGATGGCGGTCCAAGAACTAAAGCATCAACATGTAGTTGGTTAAATAGACTTTTTACGAAGTTTTCTACTTCTTCAAAATCCATTGTTTTTAGAGAGGCAAGCTTTTCTTGATAAGAGTACACATCGTGTAGTGTATAAGACCACAGTTGATCCACCCCTGCACGTATAGGACATTCTGAAATCTTTCTCTGATACATTTCTAGAAGTTGTTGCTTCTGCATATCAAACTTGTCTTTATCTATAGAAGGTTTGAAAGAAGATAAAATAGACTTCAGTAAGATAGGGGCCGTAGTATTATATCCAGTAATTTCTAAATTCAACCCATCTCCATGTAAAGAAGTAGAGAAAGAAAGGCCAGCTTGAGCTGCTAGGTAGTATTGTTTAACAAGATTTTCGTTAATAGCAAGAGAACATAAATCCGTAGCTATTAAGGAGCGGATATTTTTTCTAGAAATCTTGGGAGAACGCATTCGTAAATTTATGGTGAGCTTAGGTGTGGTATAAAAGTTGTCCTCGCAATAGTAGAAGGTAAGACCCTTATCTTGATAAGCTAATCTAGGTAAGAAAGGAAATTCTTCTGTGTCTGTTTTAGATACGTTCGCGACCTCAATATTTTTCGGAATATAAATATTCGGTTGCGGCAAAGCCATACATCCTTTTGAATCAGCCTGTTGGTAGGCTATTAGATCTGGTAAGGACTTTTCATAATAGACCATATCAAAAATCATATCATGGTGTTGTAGGGCTTCTTGCCAATTTTTAGGATTTTTTGTTGATAGCACATAACGCGCTTGGCTGGGATCTGAAAGCGTTTTTAAAATACTCTGCTCTTCTTCAGAGGAATATTTGGGATAAACAAGCGAGTGATAGGGATATGTGATTAAATCTTCGTCAATAAGATCTGAAATTTGTTCCTGAAGAGTTTTGAAAAGATTAGTTTTTGAGCTGTAGCAATACTCTAGAGTATTAATAGTAGTAATGTCTTTTAGACAGTGTTCAGGAATACCCTGTTTTTGGATTTGATGTAAGTATTCAAAAGTGTGGAGCAGTACTTTAGAGTATTCTTGTTCACCTTTCTCAGTGAGCTGATAGTATATTGTGAAACTCACTGTGTTGTCTGAGGTTTTATAAAATCCAGAATCCAACTCTGTAATGAGTTTTTCCTCTTTTAATAGATAGACAAGACTATCAGTTGCTTCATGATTTAAGATATAAGAAAGGGCGGCATAACAGCCTGTAGGAGCTTGAGAGGTATTATATAGATGCCAGTAGACCTGCATACTTGCTGTAGGCTCCACCGCAGCATTTATGTAAAGTTTCCCTGATGAGAGGTGGTCATCACCAGAAGACCGAGTATAATTTTGATAGTTTTTCTTAGAGGGAATTCGCGCAAAGATTTTGGGGAAGACTTTGATCGCCTTTTCTATAGGTTCTGCTGTATGGATGACTGCTATCATATTTTCAGGGTGATAATGCTGATTAAACCATTTGTGCATGTCCTGAGATTGAACTTGCGCTAACGTGGAAGCGTTTCCACATCCAAATCTTTGTAGAGGATGTCCTTTAGGAGCAATAAGTTGTTGAATGCGGTGTACACGACGAAGATCCTGATTGAGATGCATAGAAAATTCCTGGTGTACAGCATTTTTCTCTCTGTCAATGTCCTCTTGACGGAAAAGAGGGTGGATAAATAAATGCACAAATTGATCAATAGCTTCAATAAATGCTGAATTTTTTATAGAAAATAGGAAACTTGTTGTATAGGAACTAGTATAGGCGTTGTATACTCCATTGTTGTTACTTAGGAAGTGAGAAAACCCGTCGCTATCAGGATATTTTACATTTCCTAGAAAGATACAGTGTTCTGTTAAATGTGCTAGTCCAGGAAAACCTTGTGGATCTGAGGAATTCCCCGTTTTCACTGCTAAAGCAGCTCCTGAGTTAGAAATCCCTGGATGAGAAATTATTAGCAACTGAAGTCCGTTTGGACAGATGATTTTTGCTGTTTTTTGATTTGCTATGGAGGGGGTAAAAACTTTTAGTGGGCAATGATCAGGAAGTATCTTTGAAGATTGTTTGCACGACGTTACTGATACAGATATAAGTAAGGTAACGAATAGTGCCTTCCACTTCATTCTTATAATTCCTCGTACAACTGTGTTAGAATAGAAAATGCCTTTTTTGATCTCAATGCTCGTTGGCTATGCTTATCACTTTGGCTAAGCTCGTCTTCAGAGCATAAATGGTCTAATAAAATCTCTTCACCAAAGCTAAAACGAATCGGAGCAAAGAAAATGGCTCTGTATTCTCCAATAGTATCTTCTACTGTTGGTGGAGGTGGAAGAATGTCATAAGTTTTTAATGCAAATGGATAGAAATGAGAAGGTCTCCCTGATGCCTTGGTGAGTAATCGAAACATTTCTACACTTTCAGGTTGAAATTCGGCAGGATAAAGAAGATTGTCTCTCGTTTTCCTATCTCTACCTCCTGCAGGGGCTACATAAATAAATTTGCCTCCTTCATTGAGTAGAGTTTTCAATGTTTTCATGCTTTTCTGGTTATGATGAAGTTTCTCTTCTTTTTGCTCTGGAGGATTGTTGATATGGCGTTTGGAGTAAATGCATAATAAATCGCAGCCCATACTAAAAGGACGAGCTAAAGGATCGGAGGTTACACGATCTCCTGCTACAAAAATCATATTTTCTAGCAGTTCAGGATGGGTCTTCCCTAAGGCATAATACATCAGTTGGGGGTCGCATTCTGTTTGGTGATTGGCAAGCAAAATTACATTATCTTTACGCTTGATGAATTCTTGAATGTGATCTAAATGATGAAGGTTATAAATTTTAGATTGCTCATCATCCACAAGTACTGAAAAAAATTGTTTGCCGAAATCAAATAGGTCTACCGGTGAACGAATTTTCTTATGGTATGGAGGGAAAATAAAAGGCTCTTTGAGATCTTCGATGACAATTTTTAGCCATTGCAAACACAATTCCTCTGCTTTTTCTAAAGAACATTTCCTTGTCGCTGCATCGATATAGTTTTGATGATAAATCTGAAACTGCTGATACAAGGACTCAGGTAAGGATTGGTTGCCAAAGGCTTCTAATAAATAGGTAGAAAAATGCATAACCATGCCTATAACTCAATACTCTCTCCTGTAACTAATGAAAAGAATTGGTAGTGATTGAGGTGAAGCGAGTCTGAGGTATTGATTTGTAATTTAGCTTTTAAATGTTTGGCCAATCGGATGAGTTCATCGTCGTCTTGTTCTTGTTTCATAAAACTGGCAATTTCAGGATGAACAACTAAACAAAGGTGTGTATGCTCCTTATGATTGATGACTTTTTTGAGATCTCGTTCAATTTCAATTACCACGCTTTCTGGGGTTTTGATAATCGCATTACCACTGCAGTAAGGACACGTAGTGAATAGTGTCTGCATTAAAGATTCGCGATTTCTCTGACGGGTCATCTCGACAAGACCGAATTCACTCATACTTAAAATAGTACAGCGAGCAGCATCGTATTTCATATGTTCTTTTAGACGTTCTAAAACACGACGTTGGTTTTTACGTGACTTCATATCTATGAAATCAATAATTACCAAGCCTCCAACATTGCGTAAGCGGAGTTGTCTAGCAATTTCCTCAGCAGCCTCTAGGTTGATTTGAACCAGGGTTTCTTCAACACCACTTTCTAATTGTGTGCTTCTCCCTGAGTTTACATCAATTGTATGCATCGCTTCTGTTTTATCGAAAAATAGATAACCACCGCTTGAGAGCCAGATTTTTCTTTTCGTTGCTTTATCTATCTCTTTTTCAATGTTAAAACGTTCAAACATAGGGATGGAGTCACGATAGTATTCAATCTTTACAGAAGAATTAGGGGAGTATTTTTTGAGCATACGCTTACATTTTTGATAAGTAGAGTAATCATCTATCAATAAGCGTTTATAATTCTTATCTATACAGGTGATAACAGCTTTTTTCAAGATATCGGTCTCTTCATAAAGTAGACAGGGCTGATCGGTAGAGTGGAATTTCTCTAGGATGCCTTTCCATGTTGTAAGTAGGTCGTGAGCTTCATTTATTAAAGCGTCTGTAGAAGCAAGTACACTAGCAGTTCGACAAATTAAACCCATATCCTGAGGCATTTCAAAGGAGCGGATTAGCTGTTTCAATTGATCTCTCATATGCGGATCTTCTATTTTTCTAGACACACCACGATGAGGGGAGTTAGGAAGTAAAACTAAATAACGTCCAGGAATAGAAATGTTAGAGGTGAGACGTGCTCCTTTAGTGCCTATAGGTTCTTTAACCACTTGAACTAGTACAGGACTGTCTAATTTCAATAACTCTTCTATGGGGGCTTCTGGTTTTTCATTGTTTTCTTTGTGGAGAACATCGAAATCCATGTCAAACATTTGTTCGAACTTCTTAGAGTTTTCTAATACGTCTGAAATGTGAATGAAGCCGTTTTCTCTTTCGTCAATATTGATGAAAGCGGATTGAATGTTTCTTAAGATATTAGTTACGCGACCTCGATAGATGTTGCCCTTGAGCTGGCGAATTTTTTTTCTTTCAATGATGAGGTCGAAAAGCTGGCCGTTTTTTAGATGAGCGTAGCGAATTTCTTTGGACTCTATATTTAATAAGATGTCGTTTTCCATTGTCTTCCTTGATGCCTAGTCCGTGCTTCCCTGCTTTTTTCTGGGATGTGATTCTGGAATAGGTTTGTTTGTAGAGGCGTAGTCTTAAACTTCCTAGATATTTGTCTACTTGCTGAGGGGAAAATTATAAAAAAATTAGGTAAAAAATTCTACAGAAATGGTTTATTGATTCTTTTAATTTAAAATGATAGTTTTATTTATTGTCTCAATAGATTTAAAGCATGTCTTTGTTTTCTATAATTACCCTGTTTGGTAAACTCCTGTCTTCAAACTCGCAGAAGCTCTAAACATAGCTTTGAGATTTTTTCTTATGGGAAACATAGACGATCTAAAATTATACATTTGCCGACTAAAACTTCCCGGAGAAAGAGAGGTAATAAAATATTCTTTAAGCCCAGCAAGTATACGTGAGTTTGGTGAAGAAGAACTTTTTTCCAGCACCATTGATGTATCCGGAAGCTTAGAAAAAATAGATAACGAACAATGGATTTTGTCTTTAAACATAGCTACGGACTTAGGGTTGCGTTGTTGTATTTGTGACAAAAGTTTTTTATACTCTGTTAGTTTAATGGATGTATCTCACCTGATTTGCCATGAAGACGCGAAATCAGGTGTATTTGATTGCAAAGATTTAATTAGGCAAGAACTCCTCTTAGAGAGCGACCATTTTCAAGAATGTAATAAAGAAGGCTGCCCTGAAAGAGGAAATATCGTACAATTTTTAGAAGATAGAAAGAAAATCAAAGGGGAAACCCCTTTCGATAATTTATAAAAGGTGAGAGAGATATGGCAGTACCACGCAATCGACATAGCAATGCGCGAAAAAATATCCGAAGAAGTCATCATGCAAAACAAGCACGTCATGCGGCTGTCTGTAACAACTGCAAACAAGCTTTTATTCCTCATACAGTCTGTACTTCTTGTGGTTTTTATAACGGGAAAGCCGTTATGACTGTAGAAAAAAAATAACAAAATATTTCTGCTATGAACGTGCAAATTGGCATAGATCTGATGGGAGGAGACCACTCTCCTCTCGTTATTTGGGAAGTGCTAATCGATGTACTCAACTCTAGAGCTTCGAACTCGCACATTTCTTTTACTGCTTTTGCTTCTAATGAAGTGAAAGAGCAGATACTCAGTAATAGTACTTATAGGGGATATCCGGAGGTAATAGCTTCAGAAAGCTTTATCACTATGGAAGATTCTCCCTTGTCCGCTATTCGCAAAAAGTCTTCATCCATGGCTCTGGGTTTAGACTATCTCAAAGAGGATAAGATAGACGCGTTTATTTCCACAGGAAACACTGCGGCATTGGTTACCTTATCAAGAACTAAAATTCCTGTGTTCCCTACAGTTCGTCGTCCTGCTTTACTTGTTCGTGTTCCTACTATGCAGGGATGTGCAGTTATATTAGATGTTGGTGCTAATGTTTCTGTGAATCCTGAAGAGATGTTGGGTTTTGCTCGTATGGGTTTAGCCTACAAGCAGTGTCTTGGGGGTACAGAGCATCCGACTATAGGTTTGTTAAATATTGGTTCAGAAGAACGTAAAGGGACAGAAGCACACAGACTGACATTTCGTTTGTTGAGGGAAACATTTCAGCATGCCTTTCTAGGGAACATTGAAAGTGGTGATGTCTTTAGTGGTGGTGTGGATGTTATTGTTTCAGATGGGTTTACAGGAAACATTTTTCTGAAAACAGCAGAAGGCGTTTTTGATTTTCTAAGTCATATCTTGGGGGATAAATTAGAGTCTGATGTGAAACGTCAATTAGACTATACGATTTATCCAGGTTCCATGGTATGTGGGCTATCTAAACTTGTAATAAAATGCCACGGGAAGGCTTGTGGCAGGTCTTTGTTTAACGGAATTTCTGGATCTATAGATTTAGTTCGAGCACGTGTTTGCGAGCGGATTTTATCTAGTCTTTCTTAGTTTTTAAGTTTATCTATTTGCTATCTTTCTTTATTGACGGGATCGTGTTGATAGTGATAAACCTTTTGAAAACGAATACTGAAACATCTCTGAATTAGGTTTACGATGATCGCAAAAAAGGTATCAAGGTTTCAAAAGTCTACATTTTCCCATTCCGTAGTTTTAGCAATACTAGTTTCCACTGGGATGATCACCAATAATTACAAATTATATGGTTATGAACCAGCTTCAGAGGTGATTCTCGATACACTTTCTATGCCCAAAGTACAGTTAGAAGTGCTTTCTGCAGGTATTTTTAGGAAAGAAAAACCCATCAATGCGCAAGAACTTAGAAAAGAAGAAACAGATGTAGAGACTTCTCTTTTAGATAATACATCTACATGTGTTTACAAAGTTTTAGTTGCAGAGGATGAACAGAGACAACATTTAGAAAATACGAGCACCATATTTCAAACATTACATGTTTTATCTTGGGAAAATGTAGATGCCAGGTCTACAAATGCTGAGTCTGAGAAAGAGAAAACCTATCCACAATACGATTTAGAGGATCCTAAGCAGGGATTAGCATTTTGCTATAAAAACGCACCGGAGCATCTTGTAGATGTAAATACTCCTGGATTTTTAGGCATAGCCCTAAAGGGAACAGGGATGAAGTCTGGCCTATCTTTTACTAACTTAAAATCTACAGCTGAAGGAGCAGCTGTTTATTCTGATGAAGACGTTGTTTTCGAGAGCTTTAAGGAAAAACTCATTTTTGATAGTTGCGAGTCTCAGGCAGGTGGCGGGGCTGTTTCTGGGCGTAGTATCGCTATAAATGGTTGTCATGCTGTTACTATAGCTAATTCCAGGACAGATTTAGATCTTTCAACTGCTGCTGGAGAGACTACAGATTTTTCTATAGGGGGCGGTGCTTTTAACGCTAATCAAGTACATCAAGTTCATAAGTCTCGATGTTCTAGTGGAGAAGTTTTATTTTTAGATAATAAGGGGTCTTTTCTCTTAAATGGGAATCATGCTGACAAGGCTAACGGTGGGGCTGTAGCTTGTGGAAATTTTATTTGTTCTATAAACCATGGTGATATCCATTACATTGGTAATTATGCTTTATCTGGAGGCGCTGTATCTTCTTCAAAATCTATGGATTTTTGCGGAAATTTAGGATCCATAGAGTTTCTAAATAATCAGGCCTTGGCTTTTTCTGAAGGCTCTCAGTTTTTGGGAGGAGGAGCTTTAGCTTCTGGAGAGAGAATTATTTTTTTAAATAATCATGGAGTGCTTTGTTCTAAAAACACTGCGAAGTGCTGCGGAGGAGCTCTTTTATCTAGAAATGTAAGAATAGTAGAGAACGTTGGAAGCTCTTTGTTTAAGGAAAATTCAGCCGAAGTAACTGGTGGTGCTATTAGTTCTCAGAATCAAGTAGAAATTGGTCAAAATTTTGGAGACGTTGCCTTTGAGTGTAATACCTCTAAGTTAGGCGGTGGTGCTATTTATTGTTTGCTCCCTGAGCAACCTTATACAGATGCTAAAGAGCCATTGATTGGATCTGGTGATATTAAAATAGTGGATAATACTGGAGGGGTTCGCTTTGAATCTAATGAGAACCTTTTAGATTCTCAAGAGACCCATAGCTATCTCGGTGGTGGTGCTCTTTATGGATCCAATGTGTTGATTTCTGGAAATATCGGAGAGATTACTTTTTCTAAGAATAAAGCTGGTCAATGTGAGTCCTCTAGTACGCACATTGGTGGAGGAGCGATTTTTGCTAATGAGATGGTTACACTTTCCGGTAACTCAGGAGCAATCACCTTCTCTTACAATAAAGGGCACATTCTTCCTTTGCCTTTATCTTCAACATCTGCCGAAGAGCCAAGTGCATCGAATACTCCTATAGAATCTTCTACACCAGCAAATTTAGGGGTCCGTGGTGGAGGAGCGATTTTTGCTAAGAGTATAAGTATAGAAGATAACTCTGCATCTGTATCTTTCTCTGAAAACTCTATGGAAATTAGAGATAACAAAGCTCAAAAAGAAAATTCTTTAGGAGGGGGAGCTTTGTTTGGGCTTGATTCTGTTGGTTTGAAAAATAACGTAGATCTTGCCTTTAGCAATAACCGAGTTTTTGGGGGAAATAGTAGTGGAGGAGCTATTCTATCTAAAGAGGTTGCCATTTCTCACAACGCGAAGGTTCAGTTTATTCATAACTGTGCGAAATTTCTTGGCGGTGCTGTTTGTGCTTTAGGGGATACATTAAGTATTGAGAATAACGAATCTACTGTATCTTTTATTGGAAATAGAACAATTGCTGCTGGTGGAGCACTGGCTAGTGCCGCAGGCGATGTATCCATTTCTAAAAACTTAGGGAAAGTGGAGTTTAAGGATAACTTTGTTTTTGGGGATCCTTATATTGAAGATCTTGAAGAAGGACATATCAATTCAGAAGGGCATCATAGCGGAGGAGGAGCTATCTTTGCTAAGACATCAGTAGTTATTCGAGAAAATGGCAATAAGGTGCTTTTCTCAGGGAATTCTGCAGGAGGTTTTGGAGGGGCAATTTTAACAGGTTCATTAACTTCAACCGAATCTCAAGAGCGTTTTGCTTCTAAAGTAGAGAGCGATAATACAAAAGTCGTGATTACCGAGAATACCGGAGATGTGATTTTTGCAGGAAATAGTACTACGGCTCCCAAACACCCTGAGCATAATTTATTTGGTGGTGGCGCCATTCACACTCAAGATCTGATCATTAATAAAAATGAAGGTTCCGTAGCTTTTTATAATAACTGTGCTCCTACAGGAGGGGCTGTTCGTATTAGTGAAAAAGGTATCGTGGTTTTAGAGGCTTTAGGAGGAGATATAGTTTTCCAAGGCAATAGGAATTCTGAAGATACCTCTAATGGGCTGTACTTTTCAGGAAAAGAGTCGAAATTAGTTGAGGTTTCTGCGACTGGAGAGACTTCTGTAATTTTTTCCGATGCTATTGTTTTTGAAGATTTGACTTTAAGAAAAGGCGCAAAAGATCATGAGGATACGTTAAATAATCCTACGTTGATATTTAATTCTAAAGCTAAAGATGATTCGGGAATTACTCATTCTGGAAATATTCGTTTTTCTCATGCAACATCTAAAATCCCTCAGGTTGCTTTGTTAGAATCAGGAACCCTGATCTTATCTAATAAAGCTCAGTTATGGCTATGCGGCTTAAAACAAGAAAGAGGTAGTGAGATCTTACTTTCTGCAGGAACAGTTTTGCGTATTTTTGATCCGAAAGCAAAACCTACTGAGAAGATTGAAAGCCCTACATCTAAAGTTTATTACAGTGCTTACGAGTCTGTTAAAAATCCTGAAAAAAAGACTTTGGCAGATATCAATTCTATTGGAATTGACCTAGCTTCATTTGTTTCTAGTGATGACGAGACTCCTTTACCTCCTCAGATTATTGTGCCTCAGGGTATGACAATTGGTTCTGGATCTCTAGATTTAAATCTCTTAGATTCGGCCGGTTCTGGTTATGAAAACCATGCCTTACTAGGTAAAGAAACGGATATTACTTTACTTTCGTTTAAGAGTGCTTCCTCGGTATCAGATACTCCTGATTTGGATCAGGCTTTAGAAGAATTATGTGTTAAAGTTTCTGTTCCAGCAATAACAGAAGACACTTATGGACATATGGGCAGGTGGTCTGATCCACAAGTAGTTAATGGAAAATTAATGATCAATTGGAAGCCTACTAGTTATAAGTTAAATCCTGAGAAGAGTGGGGCTATAGTATTAAATTCCTTATGGGGACATTACGGAGACTTACGATCTTTAAAACAACAACAGTTGGCTCACAATATTACTGCACAAAGAATGGAGTTAGATTTCTCAACCAATATCTGGGGATCTGGGATGGGAACTTTTACTAATTGTGCAACAATTGGTAAGGTGGACGGCTTTACTCACCGTGCTGGTGGCTATGCTTTAGGATTGGATACACAATTAATAGAAGATTTTTTAATTGGAGGAAGCTTCGCGCAATTCTTCGGTTACACCGATAGTCAATCTTATTCATCACGTAGTGATCAAAGTGGTTATTTAGGTTCAGGATATTTGGGTATCTTTACTGGGTCGTGGTTATTTAAAGGTATGTTGATTTATAGTAACATTCATAATGACTTAAACACGCAATATCCTAAGCCGAATTTAGGTGGATCCAAAGGATCTTGGAATAGTCGCGGTATCTTGGCAGATGCTCACGTAGATTATCGTTATATTGTAAATTCACGTAAGTTTATTTCTTCTATTGTTTCTGCAGTTGTGCCTTTCGTGGAAGCTGAATACGTCTATGTGAATTTTCCTAAATTTACAGAGATAGGTAGTGAGGCAAGAACATTTGATGAAGGACATTTACAAAATGTAGCAATTCCCTTTGGTGTGACCTTCGAACATAACTATTCTCGAGGGCAGCGTTCAGAGGTTAATAGCTTTAGTTTCTCTTATGCTATTGATGTCTATCGTCAGGAATCTACTGTTCTTATTAACTTGCCAGAAGCATCTTATTCATGGAATGGCGTCGGTTCTAATCTTTCTAGAAAGTCTATAAAATCTCAGTTTAGTAATGATACCGAGTGGAATTCTTATTTCAGTACTTTCTTAGGATTTACCTATGAATGGAGAGAGCATACTATAGCCTATGATTTGAATTGTGGTATGCGTTTGATATTCTAAGGAATATTTGTTTAAGACCTGTGAAATCAAAAAAGCGTTGTGAAAGCCTCATACAGCGCTTTTTTACTGTTTAGTCTGACTGTTCTAGGTACGCTTAGGAACTATGATCTCCATGATATAGAGTAGGTAGATTATTCCTTCGGGTTTGAGTTCATAATTTTCATTATAGAAACAATCAATTACGACATCAATGTGTGCTCCTGTTTCAGGAAGATCGATAGTGCTGGCTACTATATCCAGTAGGTAGTTATAAATATAAGCTTGTATTTCTGGTGTTGATGTTACAAATGCATTGTGAAGATAGGATACAAGTTGAGAATAAGATGCTGTATAGGCTTGTTCGAAACTCTTTTTAAGAGCCTTGTATTTTTCTATATTCTGAGGAAGCCCCGAGGTTTGTCTTAGGGTTAGACCAGAAAGATTCTGATTTAGATGATGAGTGATCAAGCCAAGTTGTTTCCCATAGATATGTTTTAAGCCATTAATTTGATGCCATTCCTCTTCATGTGCAACGAGTTGTTGTTGGGTGAGCAAGTGTTCTTTAAACATTTGCAGCCACAAGAGTATCTGGTCTCTTCCAGAATTTCTTGTATTATAAAGATGATTTATAGACCTGAAAATTGCTTCGCCCCAAGTAGGTCGGCACATATTTGCATACGAAGAGATGTCATTAAGAGCAGAGCGTTTTTTTTCTGCAGAAATATTACGATCTTCTAGAGCTAGAATGAGGTGGTGCATCATGATAGGAAATGTTTGAGCATCGGGATGAGATGGATCTTCGGATAACTCAATAGTAAGATAATTCATGATGTTTCTCCAACCAGAATCCCAGCAATTCAAGTTATTAATTAGTCTTATTAACTTTTTGTAGTTACACGAAATTTTTTCACAAGATGCTGTCTCTAATGAAGTTAAAAATGGAGAAGGAATAGGAGTTAGGGATAAGATATCCTCGGATGTATTAATTTCAAATTCATTGGTTAGATTTTGGAGGATGGATTGTTTTACCTCTTCAACGAAGGCCTCTTGGGTTTCCGTTAAGGGTATAAGGACCTTTGGGGTTTCGATAAGTAAAGAGGTTTCCTGGGTCTTTCTACAGCAGGGAAGAGTTATTGCGGCAACTACTAATTTAACTGGAATAAGTAGTACGTAAAGTACTAGAGAAATAAGAGCAGATGTAAGGCATGCTAGAGCAGAAATGGCGAGGTAACCCAAGAAAGATTCTACGTGTTCGATAACCCAGTTAGAGACTATTTTTGAAAAGATGGTTGAAAATAAGGAACAGAGGCTCGCCTCTTTTATGCAAGTAGTGATATGTTGGCAACACGAGAGGGGGGAAGAATAAGATGGTGTTAGCTGTGCGTTGCTTGGGTTAAGGAACACGCTCATGGGGGTATTCTCTAAATGTAAAAAATAATTTAAGGTTTTTAATATTCTATCATCGTATTAATTTGATGCTAAACCAAATTTTGTTAGTAAAGTACTTTGACTCTGGTTTTAGATATTAATTAAAATACATGGTTCATCCACTCAGTATCGGCCTTAAAGAAGGGACTTTGGCGATTCAAGCCAAGAGAACAACTGCTCTGTATTGTAGGTTTTAAACGTGAATCGAGAACATATGAGCAACAATAGCGGGATTATGTTTTTCTAAAATATACAATAGTACTATTTTTTGTTTGGGGTAAAAGATGAAGGCAACACAACAGTGTGGTTATGTTGCCTTAGCTTCAAGGGGATATGTATTAAATTATTTCAATATTTACCGGTTATAGTTTTGAGTGGTAATAACACCTTCTTTAAGTAGTAAATAACAGATAGCCTCTCTAGAAGGTTTGTAGTCATTTTCATCAGAGAAGAAGATCTCCTCCATAATTTGAGCGCGATATGCTTCAGGAATACCGGCAGCCACTAAGTCTGCTAGGATGGTATTGGTGAGAGCTTGTATCTGATCTTCAGAGCCTCCAAGAGCCTGTTCTAGAGCAGAGTTAATCAAGTTTTCACCACTATTTCGGTAAACATCTAGGAATTGTGAGAAATAGTGGTTATGCTGATTAGCGTATTGACGACTAGTTAGTATGTTTGTATATGGATCTAGAATAATACCCACATTGTCTAATCCCAATTCAGAACCGCGAATGATCTTGAAGGCTGTCATCATGTGCCATTCGCGTTGGTTTCTGAAGATTTCTGATAAAAGCCCTTCCTTAAACATTTGTGTCCAAACAAGCACAATATTTGTTGTCTCATCGTTAGTATTAAAGACAGCTTGTAACTCCTGGCCGGCAACTCGGACCCAAGTAGGAGGACACCTATCACTGTATGAGGCTACGTTGCTTATGATGGATAATTTTTTTTCGTGCGGTATGTTAGGACTACTTATAAGTTTAAGCATATTATACATTGTAGAACGGGAAAGAGCTTGGGCCTCGTTTGAAGAAACCGACCCCGAGCTACTAATGGATAGATCACGCAATATGCTATTCCAATTCTCGAGCATCTGTTGGCTATGTGCCAATCGTGCAGTTCGAGATGCGTGGTTTTGTACTTGTTGAAGAATATGATTGTTCTCAACTTCTAGAACTTGTCTGATCTGATCTTCTAACGGTTGACGGATTGGTTCCCAGGTGTCGGGTACCTCTCTCATCAATGACTCTAGATAGAGATCATTAGCTGGAGCAAGGTGGATATTATCCTCATTTGTGAACATTGGGCCTGATAGAAGGCTTCTTAACAGTTGGATATACCCGTCTACTTCTTCAGGAGTTGCTTGAGGGGCTAAAGGAGGAAGAATTCGATTAGTAGGTGAGCTGACCCAACTGGCCGCACCCTCGGTATCGGTATCAACAAGAGTTAACTGAGGGGCTATCTCATTTTGTAAAGCGATTTCTTGTTGCATTGCTACTAAACACATTGCCACAGAGTTTGGATCATAATGAGAGGCTATGTATTTTAATATGTCTACTTTTCTTTCAATAGGAATCGCATTATTTTTTAAAATACAGTGAATTCTGAACAGGTATGCACGAGCAGTATTGTATACATCTTCTATTTCCAGTTCCTGACTGGTCTTATTAACAATCATGTCTATTATTGAGAACCACTGTCTACGCAAGTCTGCGCTTTGAGTAGAGTTAGTGATATTGGTTCTTAGTCTATTTAGAAAAGTCCAGCGCTCGGGCGTATTTGCTAGGAGATTCTGAATAAACTCGTTATTTCTTCTTACATATTCTTCGGGAGAAGTATCCCCCAACGTTTCTTGCAAATGCTCTGAAGAAATCGGCTCGTAATCTAGAGTGGGTGTCCTATAAATAAATGCTTCTAAAGGTAATTCAAGAAGATTGAAGCTTTCTTCGTCCACACCAGAAAGTGAAGCTAGTAAACGAATGTGTCTGCTGTAGTATATGGGGTCTAGTTCAGGAAAGTGGTTCTGTAGGAAAGTATATCGAGGGTCGCTGGGTGAAATTAATTCTTCACTAGGAGGGGGCGCAACAGGTTCTTCTTGTGGAGAAGCAAGGGGTGCTGGTGTGTCAGTGAGAGTTAAGGAGGAAGGACGTTCGGGCTGTCCAGCAAATAGATCTGGGAAAGCAGTGACTGCGGGAAGATTAAGAATATCATCGTCACTGTAAGGTCCAAGAATGCCTTGAAGTCTTAGGTTTACACGAGCACTGTTAATGAATCTTGCGTGATCCGTATTAGGATACAACATATTTAACAATTCTCTACCAGAGAGATGGTGGTTAACTTCTGCAACAGGAGCAGCTTCAGACGTATCAATAACTAGAGAAGTTGGTTCGGCAGCTCCGCCACCCTGATTTTGAAAATCTTCTAGATCGTCTTCTGAGTGTTCTAGAAGTGAAGGTAAAGAACCAGTTAAAGATACAGGAACCGAGTCAGCCTCGTGACCGTGACCTTGGAACAGGGGGAGTTCAGATAGGTCGCAACTACCCTCTCCGAAAAGTAGAGACACGGGGAGATCAAGAAGCGTAGTTCCTGTAGGGAGATCTGCTAATGTTAAAATGGTGATTCCTAAACTGTCTAGGGTAACGGTGTTTAAGTCGACTGTGGGGTAGTTTGTTTCCAAGAACTCTCTAAGAGTTATTTCTTGAGAAACTACTCCTCCTAAGGATTGAATTGAGGGTGGACTGGGCGGGGGAACAGGAATAAAGGAAACTGGAGAAAATCTAGATGCATATAGTCCTACAGGAGGTTGAGAAAAAGCACTTGCCTCTCTTGCTGGGGGAACTGGAGGTCTTGGGGAAGATGTAACTTGGTTTGCCTCAACCCCAGTTGTAGGTTTAGATAAGTAAGGGCAGCAACTTAATCCTAGAAGGATTAATTTCAAAGGGAGAAGGATAATACAGAGAAGAACCGTAATAATAGCAGATAAAACAAAGGCAAAGACCCATCCGGCTTTAGAATCATGCTCTGGATTTAAACAAAGACAAGAACTGATTTTATTGCCCAACGCATTAAATATGGATAGAAAAGAAATCTTTTGATTAATGGTTTTTATTAAAGAGGTTCCGAGCAATGCTGAAGAAGGTTGTGGGTGTGCAAAAGCATCCCGGAAATTATTGTTGTCTAGTGACATAGAAATTTACCTGAATGAAAAATAAGCTAAAAATTCTCCCTAAAAGGGTCTATTTTCGTGCCTTTTTGTGAAAAGCTAAAGCATTTTAGAAGAACTTGTGATTAATAGCAACTTTTTACTGGCTATGTAATTGAAGTTTAAAGATTTTTAACTCAAGGATTGTTCGTGTCTTTTGTGAAGATTTTTTTACAATTCTGCTTATTAACAGAATGTTGAACAAAGTCGTTTTTTTATTTTTTGGGTGGTTGTCCCTGGATTTGTCGTCAGGATCCCCAGCATGAGTAAAATGAACGCAACCCCAGAAGTATTCAGATCAAACTTGTCATCATAAAATAGAGAGGATAGGATAGAGGAAATTTCGTTTTCAGGGACCCTTAATGTCCTCATGGTTTCACATAGATATAGTGAAAGGGAGTTTTTTAGATCTTGAGAAGCTTCGGAGATTTGATAACGGATGTATTCGATGAGGTCTGATACGGAATCTCTATAGCTAGAAATGAATCTCTTATAGACGCGGTCATATAGGCCTTGTTTTTTCAAGATAAGGTAGCCTGTAAATTGAATCCGTGCGAGGGAATCCGTGTTCAGCCCTAGAGAATGCCCGTAATAGTGTTTAAAGCTTGCTATGTGGTGCCATTCTTGTGAAGAACGGTTCGTAATAAGCTGCAACAAATTTTCTTTGAACATTTGTACACACAATAGGATGTAGTTTACACTAGTGTCTTGTTTATTATAGATCTCGGTCAGTTCTCTAAATATGACTTCAATCCATGTGGGGGGGGGCATGCAAATGCATAAGATCCAATATAGTTTAAAAGTTGTTGTTTCCTTTGTTGTGTGATAGATGGGTCTTGTAATGCTTCTGTAAGTTTTTGTAGAACGGAATAATACAGCGATTCTTCTAAGGAGTCGTGTTGGCTAGCAAAGGAGTCGTCTTTTTTTAAAAACTTGATGTTTACATAGTTAATAATTTTGAATAGGGGATCAGGTATACCAGAATATATTTTGCATATCTCACTTTCCAAGTGGCGCAACTTCCAAGAGCGTTTCCCCGGGATTAAAAAGGATTTTAAAAAGGGAGAGGACTCAGGGGTTACATGAAGGGTATCGGAATTGATATAAAGCGTTTCATTACATATGTCCTGTAAATTACGAGAAAAAATCTTTAAGGGGGATATTGTGGTTGTTTTAGAATCTTTTAAACATAGGCTGACCCCTAAGAGAGCGAGTTTTAAAGGGTAGAGAAATAAGAAAAGAACAATACTGATAACTGCAGCAAGAATAACAGTAAGAATTATACGTAAATTTGCTGGATTTGCAGTATGCGGTGACTGCCTCAATAAGGTAGTTGTTATGAAAAGATAAAAGACGTGGTAATGGATATTTCTTGCACATGTCTGTAAGCGCTGTTTTAAAGATAGTTTAGTAACAATACTTGTGGAGTAGTTAGGAAAACAATTCAGGGTGATATTAGCCATAGAGGTAGCTCAGTCTTACAAAATTCATCAAGTCGTTATTCAATGTTGTATTAACATACGTGTGGTTAAGATTAGATGTGTTGCTCATACATAAGCAATGTATGATTCGCGAGTAAAAAGTGTTTCTGAGATTCTGTGTTTAATTACACATCTCGGATGTAGAAAGAGAGCGTCTAAGCAATAAATGTATAGATAATGGAAGTTGACATAACCATAAAAAGAAGTAATTCTAATCAAAAAAACGTCTTAATGACAAATGATGAAAATAAGCAAAACAGCAGGTAAACAAAGGAATCTCCTCAGGATTAGTGAGATAATGTTTTTTTCTGAAAATATCTTCTGCTGTTCTTTTTTATACTTAGTTTGTTTACCTCTCTAAATTTCGCATTTTCCTTCAAAAAACACACTTTTCTCAATAATTTTGCTTTTTCTTTTGATTTTAAATGAGTTAGCATAAGTTCATCTAGTAGTCAGACCAGATTTCCTAATAAGAGCTTGAAATAAAATAAAATAGAAAATACCATTTTTCAGCCGTTTATAATTTGGTTTGATTTTATATGAAATGTGTTTCTCCCTGTTTCTATTTGAAATTGGAGAACTCTGAAGATCGCTGTTGTAATTTTCCTGATTCTCGAGTTCATTTTCTTACGACTATTGTATCATTAATAGCAAGTTTATTGATTATTACCGGGGCTATAGCTGCTGTGATTCTATTTGGAGCGCAGTTAGGAGTATTGTGTTCTACCGTAATTATGGGTATATCTGTTGCTATTGGAGTATTACTCTTCAGCGCTAGTTTAAAATGTTTTTCCTGCCACGCTGTAATATCTCAGTCGCAGCGTTTTTCTGAAAATATTCCAAGATCTTATGTCAATGATTCTAGATTCTCAGAAGCCACTGCGCTCACAGAGGAAAGTGTAGAAGCCATAGAAAGAGAATTACGTACTTTGTTGTCAGAACATGAGCAAGAGCGCCTCGCCTACCAATGTTTTATAAGTCAGAGAGATCTAGCAAAAATCAGCATGGATAGTGCTAGGGAGGAGTTTGACAACGCATATACAGATTTCCAAAGGTTCCAAGGGCTTCTTATAGTCGAGGACGGTAGTAATCTAAGTAACGAATGTCAAGAGAGCTTGTCTAGATTCAGAGAAAAAAGTATGGACTATGGGCGTTCTATACGGCGTTATGAAGATCTTCTTCAGCAAATTCAATCTCATCAGGATCTTATTGATTTTCGGAAAATTGCCCCTGTATATGAGCAAGTTCGTGTTTTACTGCACGCGAGGGATGAGGCACAAACGCGTATACGTTCTTTAGAAGATGCGTTAAGTCTACGCAATAGGGAGTTCGCTATCTTGTCTAGTATGGGAAGAGATTTGCAAAGTTCAATAGAAAAGCTACAGAATACCCAAACAGTGAATCAAGGGACAATACGTGCTTTGCAAATGCGTTTAGAAGAAGTAGGGAAAAATAGAAATAGTCTTGAAGAAGCTCCATTTTTAATAATAGGCGGAGGAGCTGAAGAGCATATCAGAGAAACATTATTATCTGACAACGCCCTAAACATACATCCCCTTGAAGAGGAGAATCAGAAGCTCAAGCGGACACTAGCTCTTTATTATAGGATGATTGAAAGGATGGAAACACGTTTTGGACAGCAAGGCCATTCAATGCTTGTTGAGACTTCAACTAGTCAGGGTTTTTTGAGGAAATTTGTAGGGAATTCCGAGGAATATACTCGAGAACAAGTAGGAGCCTTGATAGCGAGTCATTTCGAAGATGAAAGAGAAAATCAACAAAGAGAAGTCATGCGATTAAGAGAACTAACTTCTCAGCAAGCTCAAGAGATAGCGGATTTGAGAAGTGAGTTTTTAAGATTAGGGGATACTGTTTTTGAAGCTACTAATCTAAATATTATCGATATGAATTTAGAAGAAGATACAGTTCACAATATAGTGATTGTTGAGGATCATTTTGCAGATCGCCGTGAATCTAGAGAATAATAAGTTAGAAGTGTCATGCACTAATTAAAATGTAAACAAAGACAAGGAGAAATTAGTACTTATCATAAATGAGCGTGTTAGATTTTGACAGAGAAACTTTTCACACTTTTTCATCGTGTTTTCTTTGGAATCTAAGGGGGAGAATACTCTGTGATGAATACTTGGCGCACTAAACAAGACTATTCTTGATTTTCTTTTCTAGTTAATCTGTGCAGCCATTCCTATCAGACGCTTGACAATATACAATTCGTAAAATACGAGCGTGTGCAAGTTATCTATTTTATTATGGGTTTCTTTATGAAATGTATGCAGACGAACTTGTTTTCTAGATTAGAGGGACAAGAGATAGTGTCTACACGTGTAGACAGAACTCGCTCTCATATTATTATCAATACGATTGCTATAGTGTCAGGGATTTTGATAATTGTTTCTAGCATAGCAGCTTGCGTTTTTCTGAGGGCGGATCTGGGCTTGTTAAGCGCTATTCTTCTAGGTATGGCTATTATCGCAGGGCTGTTACTTATAGTCGTGGGTGTTTATTTTTGTTATCAGAGCAGTTCTAAACAACAGTCAACTTCTAGTGTCATAGAACAGGAGAGAGTTTTTGAATTATCACAACAACTAGCTATCGCTAATAACGAACTAGTTTCTTTACGTTTGTTCAAGCAGGAAAATCAGAAGGGAATAGAGACAAGTCTGGTCTCTATGTCTGGGGAACAAAGAGCTCTCTTACAAGAGAGGTGTGAGCGTGTAGTACAATTAGACAGTATTATTCATCAATTAAGAAAAGAACACGCACTATTGTTAGAAAGTAAGGACAAAGAATGTTACAGAGAAATGGTAAGACAGACGGATCTACGTCTTCGACTTGATCACAAGCATCAACAAGAGATGGAATCTAAAGAAAGGTCCACAAGAGAAAGAATGCAATGTTTAGAATTAGAGTTGACGAATCAAGAAAGAGAAAAGGCTACACTATTGACCAGGTTGCGACAAACTCTATTACAAAATCAAGAAAGGTTTAGTCAAGAATTGCAAGAAAAAGATCAACAGATTAGTGATTTACGACACACTGTAAGTCAACAACAAGAAGTAGATGCGGATCATATTCAGCAGTTGGAAGACTTATTAAAAGGAAAAGAAGAGGCCATAGCGCATCTACAATCTACTGTAAATTATTATGAGAACTTAGAAACAGATATGGGAATCAGTTCTCTTACCGGCGCCTTAGTTCGTATTCGACAGCAAGAAGAACGCATAGCTTTGTTAGAAACTTTAAATTTACAACCGATTGTAAGAACACGAAACCGATCTTCAAGTATATAGACTATCCCCATCTTGTTCTAATAAATAGGCTTTGCTCCTAGTTGTGAAGCTTATTCTATTTCGTATTTCCTATTTTAATGTGCAAAGAGTGTTTCAAATCGCTCTTTTTCTCAATACAAGATCTAAACACATTTTAGGTCTTGTTGTTTTAATCGTGATATTTGTTTGTGAGATAATTATGAGATATATTTCTGCGTGTTTAACGCCAACTTTAGAAACCAACATGTGTTTAGTCAAGACTAATTCCTCAAGGGGTTGTTTGGCCATTTATGTGCTTTCCATATTCTTATCTGTATTAGTTCTTATTTCTAGTATAACCGCTCTTGTTCTTTTCAGTGTTGAATTGGGGGTTATTCCAAGTATTGTTTTAGGTATGAGCGTTTTAGTAGCATTGTTTTTTCTAGCCACGAGCTTTTATCATATAGTAAATAGAAAGCAGAATATGCAGATGGAGTCTCCACAGAATGAAAGGCTATCTCATGATTCACTTGTGCACACAGCAAATGATCAGCTTCCTGATGATAGTGTTAGCACTTTACAATGTGAAAATCAGCAAATACAGGAGTTAGAAAGAGAACGTGTACATATGTTTAAGAGAATTTCAGAGTTGGAGTCTGAGGTTTTGAGACATGAAGAAAATCAGATCAGAGAGAGTAGTTTCGAAACGAGAATGCAAGATTTAGAGAGAACTTTGGCTTCTAGTGAATCTCAATTTAGAGAACGTGTTTTTTATTTAGAAGGTCAGTTAGAGGAATTAGCACAACAAAAATTTGAGATGGAGAATCGTGTACTCTTATTGGAAGGAACATTACAACAGAGAGATAGAAATCATAGTATTGTTGTTAAAAACCAAGAGGAACTCCGAGTTAAGTTAGAAAAGCAAAGAGATGATTTGCTTATAAGATGCTTAGAATTAGGAGACAATGTTGTGCAATTGGAAGTTGTTGCAGAGAAACTGTCTGACTTATCAGAAGATCAAGCATGTTATGAATCAAAAATAACGGAATTGAATCGATCTCAAAAAGATTCTAAAGATAATATTCTCAGGTTAAAAGAAAAGATACGTCGTAAAGAAGAAGAGCTTCTTGCTAATATAACAGCAAGTCAAGAAAGACAAAGGCGTTATGAAGAGGAAATCTCACAGGTGCAACAAAACGAACCCGAGGGTTTAGCAAGAATACGCTCACTAGAACAGGAACTCGCAAATTCTGCTAAAGAGCAAGCATCTCGTGTTCAAGCTTTCTTTGAGAAACGTAGGAAATATGAGCAAGAAATAGAAGAACTAAAGAAGAAGTGCAGAGATTTTGCAAATAGAGTTAGTGATTTGCAAATAGGAAATACAGCATCTGTAGTTCAAGGAGAAGATAAGGAAGAAATAGAAGCTAAGATAGCAGACTTACAACAAGACAATCATGAAAAAGAGGTAGAGTTAACTGAAAGTAAGTCCAAGACAGAAGAATTAGCAACACAGGTCCTACGGTTACAAAATACAACAGCGGTAAATCTTTTTAATCTGCAACAAGAAGTACAAACACTGAACCAACAGATAAGCGAAAATAGGGCAACTATCAGAGAATTAGAGATGTGTAATGGCAGATTACGAGCAACTATCTTAACATACACAAATGAAAGAAGTCTGCAGTTGCAATCGGACCCTCAGAGATTAAACAGTATAGCTAAGTTAGAGGAAGCAAGAAAAGATATAAGAACAAAAATAAGTTTTGACTCTAGAGAACGTATACAGATGGCACGCCACAGAATTAGCAGAATGGAAGAACTCAGTAAGGATTCTGTACTAGAAGGCCAAGTTCAAGAACTAAGTGTGGCTTCTGAAAGCAGCATCAACCATAAAAGAATATTTGACTTAGAGACTCAGTTGTTTAATCTTTTCCGCGCGCATAACTCTGTTCCAGGAAGAAATAATGTGGATAATTTGAGGGCAATGCGTTTGCAGCAATATTGTGATGGGAATGAAGAACTCGAAGCAAAAGTACGCGAATTTAATTTCCCTCCAAATGCTCCGATTGATTCTTCAGCACTTTATGAATTGGAACAGGAAATTTTTGACATCAGAGAAGATAAGCTATTTATATTGCGAGAAAATCTAGAAGAAGCAAACGAACGTATTTCTACATTAGAAACGAAAATTCATGAGCTTACAGAAGCTCTAAGAGCTCATGAAGAAATATTCAGCCCCGCGAATGTAGAGACACGATTATTAGCAGAGCAACAACATTTACTACAAACTAATAATGATCTTCATAGGCAACTAGATGAAGCTTATGTTCAATTAGAAGATTATAAAAACCGTTTCTTTGATGTTCAAAAACAGCTGGTAGAGGCATCAAAGGAAATTCAATCGAGAGACTTAGCTCTTAGCGTTGCTCAAAATCAATTAAAACATTCTCAAGAAGAAAGTTAAAATTTCATATTTTAATTAAGGATTTTCCACAAATAGTTGAGAGTCCTTAATTTCCCTATGGCTTATGTAATGAAATACATCAAACACGCCGTTGCTATACTTGCTGAAGACATTAAGATTGCCCCCTATGTAGAACAGTAGGAGAATATTGTGTGCTTGTGGCTGCTTCTAAGGCTTGATGTGTATAGGAAACCCGCCCATGTCGGTAAATATTAGTCCCGAGGTTATTTGTCTATATTTTCACTTAAGTTTTTTTACTTATCGTTGGACATAAAGTTCTTGCATTTAAAACATTATGACCGCTTCAATGTTCTAAGTTTATGTTATTAAAAATGAGTGGTTTATGACAACTAACCCTGTGAACACTAATCCTATTGCGACATTTGCACCTACAACGCAACACACACTCTCTAACATATTATCGAGTAAATATCAACGAATTGCAACTGTTATTGCTTTATTAGCAGGCATGGTTCTTATCGGGACCTTAATAGGTGCTTTGGTTTTCTTTGCTTTACCTACATCTGTAACTCTAGTTGCTCTTGTATCTATTGCTTTACTAGCTAGCGTTATTCTGCTCTCCATGGCTATGTATAATTTAATTTCTCAATCTCGAAAAGTTCCTAGTGATGCCCAACTTGGTGAAGAGAACACACGTCTACAGGCAGAAATGATTGAGCTAAGAGAGCAGCTTATACGTTCTGAATCGAAGTTTGAGGAAGAACAGGGACGTTGTAGTGAGTTGTCAATGAAGTTGATGAGTGCCATAGGTGATTTAGAACAAGTAAATCAAGAAAAAGTTTCTTTAGAATCTAAAGTTCACGCACTGCAGGAATTAGCAGCAGGCCATCCAGCAATATCTGTAGAAGCACAAAAAATTCAAAAAGAGCTAAGAGAGAAGGTCTCAGAGCTTGCTTTGGCTAATCAAAATATAAGTATTTTAGAGGGACAAGTACAAAGTTTAGAAACACAATTAACAAAATCGTCACAACAACTTGAAGCACTTTCAAAGCAAAATAAAGAGTTAGAAACTCATTTGCAACAATTACAAGAAGAAGGAGTTAGCTCAGTAGTCGCGTTGCAAGGTAAAGTAGCAGATCTTGTCGAGAAGAGTGAAATAAAAGACAAAGATCTTGAATTGCGGAATGAGCGTATTGTTTCCCTTCTGAATCAAAATACAACTCTTTTTGGCAAGGTTGCAAGTCTTGAAAGAGAACTAGAGCAAGATCAAGAAGTTATAGACAAACTTGAAAGTCGAATTACTTTGTTAGCTCATACGAGAAATGAATTAACGGAGCAGATTAAAAATTTCCGCTGTGATCTGGAGGCCAAAGCTGAAACCATACTACGTTTAGAAGATAGAGTTCAAGAGCTGGAAAAGGAAAAGAAAGAAGTAGAAGACGAATTACATAAGGCGCAAATTCAAATCACGACATTAGAGGCTTCTATATCACATAAAGATAGTGTATCACTAAGCGATTCGGCACGTCTTTTAGGTAAGGTTGCAAAATTACAGGAGCAGCTCGAAGAGAAAAGCAAAGAGATCAGCTCTCTACTAAATGAAAAAGCAAGTCTGACAGTTGAAAGGAACAAATTACAGGAGGATTTAGCCGCATTACAAGAACAACTAGCATCAAGTGCTTCTAGTGTAAGTTCTGTAGAGCTTGCTGAGGCAGATCCAGACAGTAGTGAAGCACCAGATCCAGCTGATCATTTAGGCGGTTCTGGCAATTCGAACGATTTTGAGGGCTAATCATTAGAAAAGACTATAAACTCAGGTCAGTAGTCTATTTAAAATAGTATAACCTCGACCCTATTGGGCAAATAGGGTCGAGGTTTTTTTAGCCATTCTTTTGATTCATTCATAACCTTGCTTACGTCTCTAAGTCTACGTTTATTTGTATAGCTCATATGTATAGATGAGAATACGATGTCTTACCTCATATCATGAGTTGGATTACTTTTTTATCAGTAATAAGCTCTTTATTCCGCGGAGAAAAATGTGGAAGAATTAGAGGGTAAAGTGCAGTCTCGATAATCCTTATATTTACTGAGTGATCATATCGGGATAAAAGTTAGCCAATATATACCGGGGTTTTTTATTAAGCATCAGCAAAGGCCTTGCGTTACCTACATACGAAACTTTTGTGTTTCTCAATACATATGTATTTTTCATTTTGTTTTAGGTGAAGTTTGGACGTGGTTTCTAATTATATAGGTATGAATTTAAACAGGACTTCTGTTTGTTTGCCTGTTGGTGGATCCCAAGGCCATCGCATTATGAATGTTTCTGCGATAGCCTTGAGTGTAATTATCATTGCGGCGCAAATTATTGTTCGCGCGGCCTCTCATATTAAGGTGGGATCTCTTTACATCATTTTTCTGACTTTGACCTTAATCGCTTCTATTCTAATTATTTGTGTGGCTGTTTATAACCTTTTTCATCTTCGTGCTACTGCGCAGCATAGCCGCGAAGAACAAGAGAGATTATGTCAGCATATACATAATCTAGAAGCGGTGGAGACAGAGCTGAATAGACAATTACAAGAACAGAGAATAGAGTTGGATTGTCTTAGAGAGGAAGTGGTCTCTCAATTGGAGAGGACTCAACATATTGAAGGAAGGTGTATAGAAGATCTTAATCGATTCGAAGCAGAAAAAGAAGATCTAGAACAACAATTACTCGTTATGAAAGGTGAAGTAGTTAATCTTTCTCGAGAATTAGAGTCTCGACTAGCAGACGCTAGTATGGATATAGAAATGCCTTCGAGTAATGAAGAAGATGATGATAATGCGGATTGGTTTGAATCTAATAATCTTATAGGATCCCCATATCAGGAATCGGGGATGGTTTATATGGTGGTAGAAGATAATAATGCTGATGATGAGGAAAGTATATCTTCTGAACATGAATTTTCTAGATAATTTTATAGTTATTAAAAATGTCAAAAAAGGCTCCTTACTTATGTGTGGGGCGTTTTTTTTATGTTATCTCCGGTCAGTGTTCCATTTTCTCAACTCTAGAAATAATTAACTTGCTAATAAATACATTACATATATTGAATACTCGTAACTTATTCTATTTAGGATTAGTTGTTTATCACACTATGTTTAGGCGAGTAACTTATGAAACTTCCCCATCGCTTAGAACTTGCGGATACGCAGCCATTAGGTTCTAGTCGTTATAATATTAATAAACCGCACGTTGTTCTTATCACTTCTATAATCGCAGTTATTTTGGGTTTAGCTGTTATTGCAGCTGGGATAGCGTTACTTGTGATATTCCATGCTCAATCTTCTGCAATTTTTAACGGGATTCTTATTAGTGTAGTTCTTGGAGTTATATTGATTCTCTGCATAGGAGGAGGGCACTCCTGTATTATTTTGCAGTTAGCTCGTCTTCATAGTCCAGATGTTTCAGGATCTGAAAGTGTCATGCGGAAGTTGCAAGCGTATCCACAGGATTCACAGAACCATTTATCAGAAGAAGACAATCCTCTCCAAAGTCAACAGAATCAGGAGATTGAAGATGCTTTGCAAATGCAAGCTCTCTTAAAGAGCAAACAAGATGAACTAAACAGCCTCACACATAGGTATGCTGCGATGGCCCAAGAGCGCTCTGATTTAGAGAACATGGTTTCTCGTTTACGTGAGGAATTAGTAGAGTTGAGGCATATTCTAGAGGAAAATCAAGCTACTTCTCATGTAGTTATAGAGAGACTCCAGGCTAGTAATGAATTGCTTAATAAAGAGTCTATAATTGCTCGTCAGTCTGAACGGGCGGAAAAACTTGTATCTGGTAATCTTAGGTTTTGCTTCCTTAAGCAGAAATCCGAGCTCCAAGAACAATCCGCGTTAATTTTTCTGAAAGATCAGACAATTGAAGAATTAACGAACAAAGTCGCTGAATTAAGGGGAGAGATTTCTAGCTTACAGCTATTTCTTACAGATAATCTAGAGTACAGAGAACAAAAGCAGAGATTTGTTCGAGAGTTAAATCAAAAACTGATCACATTGAAAAGTAAGTTAAAAGATCTCGTGTTATTGATTACTGATAGCACAAAAAAAGATGAAACAACAACTCCTACAGGCAATAGATTAATAGAATTTGCTAATGAATTGTATGTCTATGCCTCTACTATTCAAGAATTTGTGGGTATTAATATAATGCCTTGTTCTGAGAATAGAAAAGAGTAAGACCTACCTATATTTTTTATTTGGAGTGTTTGAGATTATGAATGATGTAACTCTTCTTAAGAATTTAGAACAAACGTGCGTGGATATCTTGCCCACATATTCTTTTGAAAAGCAGTTATTAGTTCATACTACTTTGATAGCTATAAATGTTGTTTTCATTCTTTCTAATGTCATTGCAGTAACTGCTTTTGCTTCTCTACTCCCCTCTTTTGTTGTTGTGCTTTCTGTAACTTCAATAATTTTAGGGTTGGTTTTATTGGCGTTAGGAGTGAAGCATATTTTTGCTTATTTTGGGAAAGTCAAAACTGTAGATTTTGGTAAACGTAATGAGTATCGTTCCGCAATACAGAAATTACTTTTAGAAATTCAAGGTCTTCAAAATAAAGTTCTTAATTATAAACGCGATGCACTTGAGATAAAAAAGGAATATGATTCTCTTCTACAAACTTGTATAAAAGACAAGGCTACCTACATCGATAGTGAAGAAACTTGGCGCTTTGCAAATGATGAACTAGAATCCTGTATCGACAGGCTTAATGTGCGTATAACTGATTTGCAACAAATAAACGAAGATTGTAAGAATCGACTTCAAGAAGAACAGCAAATGCATTTTGAAAGTAGGCTAGCTTATGAAACAGAGCTTCGTAAGATGTCTGTAAGGCTCAAAGAATCTAATAACATAATTGAACGGCAACGATTACGCATAAAGGAGATAAACAGGAAATTAATGCAATCAAAAACAAGATCAAAAATATAGCCTTAAGATGGCATAGATGTGAATTTCATTAAATCGTTGCAGATTTTCATGTTTTTCCGTCACCCTGTTCCAATCTAGTTAGGAAGAAAAGCAATACCCTTTTTAGTCAACACAAATCATTGAAAGAGTTAGAAACTAGGCCTGACATCCTTCTGGACGTAGTTTTCCAAGCAATCATTTTCTGTATGAAAACGACTTTTTAATGAGTATATAGTTTGTAAACATTCTTGAATCGTCACAACATTTGTTTTCATTGTTTCAAGTAGTGTCTGACACGCACGTTTTTGCTTTTCTCTAGATTTAGGATTAGCAAGGATATCTATAGCTGCTGCTACTTCTTCAGGAGTAAAGTCAGATTTACCTCCTATAAATTCTGGGAAGATAATTGATTTTGTAATGATATTTGGGAGGGAATATGCAGAAATAAAGATCTTAAAGATATACTTTGCTAAAAAGATATCAAAAGGCCTAAGAAGACAGGTGACAATTGTAGGTGTTTGATTTAAAGCGGCTTCTAGGACAATAGTTCCACATTTTGCTAAGGCGCAATCGCAATCTCGCATAAGGTGATAACGGAACATAGCCGGGACAGTTTTACCATAACAACCTTCCTTTTCTAAGAGATCGAGGATGGTCTGATCGTGTTTTGGGTTGTAAGAAGATATCAGAAGCTGATGTGATTCTGCTAATGATGATGCAAGAAATGCACGAATTTGTACTTGTAAATTTCTGAGAATATCTCCAGGTCGGCTACCTGGAAATAGCGCAACAATAGGTTGATCAGAAATAGCGAGTGCTTGTTTCCAGGATTTACAGTGTTGGAAATTCGATATCGTCTTTACTAAAGGATGTCCTAGATAGATCGTTTTTAAAGGAGAGTTTGTGAAAAGCTCATTTTCAAAAGGAAGTATGAGCAGAAGTGTATCTAAATACTTTTCTAGGATCTTTTTTCTTTTAGGTCGCCATGCCCAAATACTCGGACAGACATAGTGAACAATTTTTCCTGTATAACCGCATTTTCTTAACTTTTTAATAAGGAAAAAATGAAAGTCTGGGAAATCTACGCAGAAGACTATCTCAGGATTTTCTTTAAGAATGGCTTTGTATAGCTTTCGGTATTTCTTAACCAGAGTAAAGACAGAGGTTAGAATTTCTAAGAATCCTGACACCTGAAACTCTTCCATGTGGATTAAAGGTTCAAGACCTTCTTTGCGCATTAAAGGTCCTCCAACACCAAAACAACGCTTATCGGGATTAAGAGCTTTGATATGGCGAAGAAGGTCACTGCCTAAAGTGTCGCCACTAGCTTCTCCAGCAGATATGAAGTAGCTTGGGTTGTGACATTCCGAAAGATGAGATTTCTTATATATAATGCGTAAATTTGCTATGGAGGGAAACAATCCACAACCATAACTAAGGATATTTACAGGATCTCCTGTGCGTATAAAATAAAGAAAGGCCAGGAAACCTCCTACAAAACCTACCTGCCAGAATAGCGCCGGTAATGTAGATTGATTACTCATTTCTAAGTGGCACCATTGAATAAAGAACCTACACGAAAAAGTGAACAATCCTAAACAACCAATAATATGCCAATAAACATTAGGTGGAGGTAGAGGAAGGTGAAAGATATTAGGAGAAGCCATCCACTGCATGTTAGGATGATAGTAAGCTTCTAAGGCAAAAGGGAATGTAGTCAGAAGCAACGTGACAGCAAGAGTGATCAAAGTTGTTTTTAAAGAGAGCTTACGGGAAGAGCTGATATTTAGATTTCTAAAATAGATAACCAGATTTGCACCGTGGAGAAGTGCTATAGGAAATTGACTTTGAATAAAGCCATGGGCAATCATCAAAACCGCCCCTATTGAAGAAAAGATCCAAAAAGCCTTAGGGACACAAGCTTTCTTGTGTCTTTCACTTAGGAACCACTGGATGGTAAATGCAAAGCCAAAAAATATATTAGCTATTAGTCCTATGGGATATAGTACACGAACCAGATAAAGAGGAAACATGGCTAGTTTAAACTCAAGAAGGAAGTTCCTTTTTAAATTGTAATGCTTGGTAATGCCTTATCCAAGCAGCAAGTATTTTATCTAGCTTAGGATAAACTAAGCTACGTATTTCTAATAGGGAAAGAGCTTCAGAAAAACGTACATGGTTTAAAAACTTACGGTTAAAGAAGTGGATTTTTTTCGTTGGCACTAATGGGGTTAACCGATATTGCATCTGCAAAATAAGAGCTGTTAAAATAAAATTTTTTTTAGAGCAACTAGTGAATGAATCTGCAAAAAATTTTCCTAAAAAATTTTTAATGTAATCAAAGACAGATGTTAGTGAAAGGCTCGGGTACTGGCGGTGCTTATAACGTACATTAAAATTTACAATAGGAAATAAAAATATTGCCATGAGCTGATGGCGGTCATAGTTATGTTTTTTGTTTAATATGTTCCTATCCAAGATATCTAAACAGGCAAAGGTTTGTTCTTGTAGGGTCTTATTTAGACGAAAAGCTTTGTCCATATAAGGGAAAAGAATTTCTAGAATCTGATATTTTGCCGTTAATTTAAAAAACTGGGAGGAAACACCCGAACCTAGCATCTTTATGAGTTCTTCAAAAACACGTGCTTGAGAACTCTTAATTAACTCATAACGGCACTCTTGAAGAGCTTCTAATGTTTTAGGATCTACGGTGAAATGAGCTCTTGCGAGTATTTTTAATAAACGCAACATTCTTACGGGATCTTGTTTAAAACGAACAAAAGGGTCGCCAATAGTCCTTAAGTATCGATTCTCTAAATCGCTCACACCTCCAGTATAATCTATGATGGTTTCTTCTGTAGGATCGTAGAACAGACCATTGATAGTAAAATCCCTCCTTAAAACATCTTCTTCGGCTGTCCCCCAAAGGTTATCTTTGGTAATGAGACAGTCTTCATCAGCACTTCCCGAACGGAATGTAGATACTTCAATGATTTGATTTGAGAAGCGAATATGCGCTAAGCGGAAGCGTTTCCCAACGAGTATACAATTCTTAAAAACGGCTTTGATTTCCTCAGGTTTAGCTGATGTAGAAATGTCAAAGTCTTTGGGAATTGTGTTGAGTAGCAAGTCGCGGATACATCCGCCAACAATATAAGCTTTATGTCCAGCTTTTCGTAAGGTCTTTACTACGGAAAGTGCGTGTGGAGAAAAGTCTTTAAGTTTTATGTTGTGGTCGGAAGCTGAGTAAATAATTGGGGTGGGTGCAGATTTAGAAATTTCTCTAAACAATTCTAAGCCTCTACGCAAGAGAGTTTTGTTGTCACAGACCATTTATTATAGATATCAGGTGTTAAAAAGTCTTGGAAGAAAAAGGGTTTATATGAGCACTCTTTTTTCTAGGGGAATTTCACCATAACAAAAACATTGAAGTTTGCAAGAACAAAATGCCTAGCAGAAAGACTCACATTTATACCTCATACAAGGATTTTTATGATTATTTATCTACGTTTCTTTATAGAATTTTCATTTTACTTTTCTGTGATTTCTAAACTACGCCGATTTTCAGATATTTAGACTAGAATGTATCTTAAGAAAAAAATAAGTGTTTTAATCGAGAACGAGGACAATTTTATAAAAATTCATAAAGAACAAGATCATAATTTTTAGAAAAATTTTACACATGTCGACAATTCCACTTAGGATGAGAGTTTGTAAGGCTCAAAAATAATTGAACAACATGATTTTTCTAATAACAATTCTAATTTTTATGATAGAAAATTTAAAAAGTATGAGGAAGAGATGAAAAGAACTTCAAATTCAATAATTGCAAACAGTTGCTGTTTAAGAATATCCTAAAAGTGTTTCTAGAGCATCTTGCCTGTTATAAACCGAAAGAGTGAATCACTCTTAATCTGTTGAGAACGAATCTTTAAGGGAATAAATGACTAAGGAAGTAAAGCAACTTTTTGGCACGGATGGGGTGCGTGGGAAAGCAAATTATGAACCTATGACTGTAGAGCTTTCTGTATTATTAGGAAAAGCTGTTGCAGGTGTTTTACAAGAAAGTAAATCTGGGAAACATCGTGTTGTCGTAGGTAAGGATACTCGTTTGTCGGGATATATGTTTGAGAATGCCCTTGTTGCGGGTTTGACTTCTATGGGGATAGAAACTTTAGTATTGGGTCCCATTCCAACTCCAGGAGTAGCGTTTATTACCCGTGCTTATCGTGCGGATGCCGGCATTATGATTTCCGCATCTCATAATCCTTATTGGGATAATGGGATCAAGATTTTCTCGTCTGAAGGATTTAAAATTAGTGATGTCATAGAACGACGTATTGAGCAAATGGTAGCGCTTAGAGAGTTTGGAAATCTCCCCGATGATTGTGCTGTAGGGAAGAACAAACGTGTCGTTGATGCTATGGGGAGGTACATAGAGTTTGCTAAAGCTACTTTCCCCAGAGGAAGAACACTAAAGGGATTGAAGATAGTTTTAGATTGTGCTCATGGGGCAGCCTATAAAGTAGCTCCTTCTGTTTTTGAAGAACTTGATGCTGAAGTGATTTGTTATGGTTGTGAACCTACGGGAAGTAATATTAATGATAGCTGTGGGGCTCTTTTCCCTTCTGTGATTCAAAAAGCTGTGATTGAGCATAAGGCAGATGTAGGTATTGCCTTAGACGGTGACGGTGATCGCGTTATCATGGTGGATGAGAAGGGGCATATTGTTGATGGAGATATGATTTTAAGTATCTGCGCTAATGATTTAAAGAAAAAGGATCTCTTGCGAGGTAATCGTGTTATAGCTACCGTTATGACCAATTTTGGTGTATTGAAATATCTTGAAAGTGTAGGAATAGATGCATTAATTTCTCCCGTGGGCGATCGCCATGTCTTGCAGAATATGTTAGAGTATGAGGTCAACCTTGGTGGTGAGCAAAGTGGGCATATGATCTTTCTGGATTATAATACTACAGGAGATGGTATTGTTTCTGCTTTGCAGGTTTTGCGGATTATGATTGAAAGCGAATCTACGTTATCAGATTTAACATCCCCGATTGTAAAAAGCCCTCAAGCACTTATCAATGTTTCAATAAAAGAAAAAATCCCCTTAGATACCCTGCCTTTAGTTCAAGAAGCACTGAGAGATGTTAGATCATCTTTAGGTGATTCTGGTCGCGTTTTATTAAGATATTCTGGAACTGAAAATATTTGTAGGGTTATGGTTGAGGGTTTAAAGAAGCATCAAGTGGACTCTCTCGCTAAGACTATCGCGGATATCGTTGATTCTGAGTTGGGAGTGGGCGTGGTAGAGTAAGGTAATGTATGTGCGGAATATTCGGATATCTAGGTTCTAAATTAGCTATTCCTGTGGTTTTAGATGGTTTGGCTAAGCTAGAGTACCGTGGATATGATTCCGCAGGATTAGCGTCTATTAATCTTGGACGCCTGTTTGTGAGAAAGACGATAGGACGTGTCGATGAGCTTAGACATTCTTTAGAACAAGAAAACATACAATCTTTATTGGCTATAGGCCATACGCGTTGGGCAACGCACGGCGTGCCTACAGTAAGTAATGCTCATCCCCACGTAGATGAGAATAGTACTTGTGCTGTTGTTCACAACGGGATTATTGAAAACTTTAAAGAATTAAAATCCTTCCTTCTTTCTGAGGGGGTTTCTTTTTCTTCAGATACAGATTCTGAGGTGATCGCCCAGCTTTTTGCATTTCATTATCAAACTACAGCAGATTTAATCCATAGCTTCTCGTGGACCTTATCTCAACTTCAGGGGAGTTTTTCGTGTGGCCTCCTTCATAAAGATCATCCTGATGTTTTGCTTTGTGCAGCTCAAGAGAGCCCATTAATTATTGGGTTGGGAGAGGGAGAAAATTTTATAGCTTCAGATAGTCGGGCATTCTTAAAACACACGCAGCGTATTCAGACTTTAGCTTCTGGAGAATTAGCGATCGTTGGTCTTGGTAATGAAGTCGAGACGTATAATTTTGCATTAAAGCGTATTTGTAAACAAGTTCGTCAGGTCACTTATACCGATGCAGGCTCGGATAAGCAAGGATATAGCTATTATATGCTTAAGGAAATCTATGAGCAGCCGGAAGTATTGGAACGTCTTGTTCATAAATATTTAGATCCTCAAGGATACATTAGTGAGAAATTCTTACAAGGTTTTCCTTTAGAAGACTTTGATGAGATTTCTATAGTTGCTTGTGGTTCTTCTTATCATGCGGGGTTTTTAGCGAAGTACATTATAGAATCTTTAGTCTCGATTCGTGTTCACGTTGAAGTGGCTTCAGAATTTCGGTATCGCAGAGCGTATATTGGACAGAAGACATTAGCGATTTTAATTAGCCAATCTGGGGAAACAGCTGATACTTTAGCAGCTTTAAAAGAGTTTCGTCGTAGACAAGTAGCTTGTGTTCTAGGGATCTGTAACGTTCAAGAATCCGCGTTAGCTACAGGTGTGGATCATTGCTTATTTCTAGAAGCGGGTATTGAAATTGGTGTAGCTTCCACAAAAGCTTTTACTGCCCAATTACTTTTACTTATCTTATTAGGATTAAAATTAACAGTTTCAAAACATACGCTAAGTTTAGCAGAACATTGTGCTTGTGGGAAAGGGTTGCTGGAACTTCCAGAGTTATGCAATCGCTTATTAGCAAATGAAAATTTGCATTCATGGGCGGATACTTATTGCAATGAGGATAGCTTCATATTTTTAGGGCGTCGCCTAATGTACCCTATTTGTATGGAAGCAGCGTTAAAGTTGAAAGAAATTGCATATGTTGAAGCAAACTGTTATCCTGCAGGTGAAATGAAGCATGGACCTATTGCTTTAATTAGAAAAGGATCTCCGGTGATTACCTTCTGTGGTGACTCTACTGTCTATGAAAAGATGGTTGGATGTATTATGGAAGTGAAAGCTCGGCAAGCACACGTGATAGCTGTGGCTTCAGAAGCACAAGAAGACATTGCTGCTGTTTCAGATTTCCAAATATATGTTCCTAATAGTCATTCTTTAGTATCTCCTATTCTTTATACGATTGTGGGACAAATTATGGCCTACACGATGGCTTTGAAAAAAGGCAATGAGATAGATTGCCCTAGGAATTTGGCGAAATCTGTAACTGTTGAATAAAGTAAAAGCTTGGTGTTTTTATTCTAATTATCGTTAATTCTAAAGTATAATACAAAATTCTAAAGGTTTTTCTATGTCTAGCAAGGTCTTAGGGGGTTCCCTTATTATTTCGGGGACAGCCATAGGTGCTGGTGTGTTAGCAGTTCCTGTATTAACAGCATATGCAGGATTTCTTCCTACAACTCTTCTTTATGTCCTCTCTTGGCTGTTTTCTATGGGGTCTGGACTTTGCCTTCTTGAAGTTATGACTTGGTTTAAGGATAAGCAACAGGTCAACATGTTATCTATGGCACAATATACCCTAGGGGATATTGGGAAGATTTTGATGTGGCTTCTTTATCTATTCCTCTTTTACTCTCTCTTGATTGCTTACTTTTGTGAGGGAGGAAATATTTTATTTCGTATTTTTGGCTGTCAAGGATTAGATATTCCCTGGATACGTCATGCGGCTCCTTTAGCATTTGCAATTTTGATTTGTCCTACTTTAATGATGGGTACAAAAGTTATCGATTATTGTAACCGGTTTTTTGTTTTTGGATTAGCTATTGCTTTTGCAGTATTTTGTATTTTAGGTGTTCTAGCATTGCAACCAGAGTTACTTTTACGTAGTTCATGGGTACGCTCCTTAGATGGGTTATCCATCCTTTTCCTTTCCTTTGGTTTCCAAAGTGTGGTCCCTTCGTTGTACTACTACATGGATAGAAAAGTTAAAGATGTTAAAAAAGCAATCGTTATCGGTAGTTTGATACCCTTAATCTTATACGTAATTTGGGAAGGACTGGTTTTAGGAGTCATCCCTTTAGATTTTCTTATGAAAGCTCAAGAAAATGGATTCACAGCTGTAGAAGCTATGAAAAATTCATTACAGTGTTCTATTTTTTATATTGCAGGGGAATTCTTTGGTTTCTTTGCTTTGGTTTCTTCATTTTTAGGTGTAGCTTTAGGAGTTATGGATTTCCTATTTGACGCTTTTCAATGGAACAAAAACAAACATGGTTTCTCTATTTTCTTTTTAACTTTTATTGTCCCTCTAGCATGGTCGATGTGCTATCCTGAGATTGTTCTCAAATGTCTCAATTATGCCGGAGGTATAGGCGCTGCTTTAATTATAGGAGTATTTCCCATACTTATGGTCTGGAAGGGGCGCTATGGGAAAAGACATTACCAAGGAAAGCATTTAGTCCCAGGAGGGAAGTTTATTTTATTGTTAATGCTCTTGGTAATAGTAATTAATTTGGCTAGCCTTTATTATAAATTTTAAATAAATAATAGCAAGTCTGTTAATTTTAAATTATATGTGAGTATAGGAGGTTAAATGGGACTATACGATCGTGATTATGCACAAGAATCTCGTTTGCCGGGAACGTTTGCATCCAGAGTATATGGTTGGATGACCGCGGGTCTCGCTGTGACGACTTTTGTATCATTAGGATTATACTTTTCTGGAATGTATAGAAGTTTATTTTCATTCTGGTGGGTTTGGTGCATCGCTACTCTTGGAGTATCGTTCTATATCAACGCTAAGATCCACAAGCTTTCTGTTCCTGCAGTTATGGGACTTTTCTTAGCATATTCTGCTTTGGAAGGATTATTTTTTGGAACTTTAGTTCCTGTATATGCCGCGCAATATGGTGGGGGTATCGTTTGGGCTGCTTTTGGATCCGCCGGTTTGATTTTCGGTTTGTCGGCAGCTTACGGAGCTTTTACTAAAAGTGATCTCACGCAGATGAGTAGCATTTTGATGTTTGCTCTGATCGGTTTGATGTTGGTTTCAGTTATATTCGCGTTGGTTTCTATATTTGTTTATATGCCGCTGTTCTACCTATTAATTTGCTATTTAGGATTAGCCATTTTTGTAGGATTAACTGTCGTGGACGCGCAAGCTATCCGTAAAGTGGCTCAAAATGTAGGCAATGATGGTGATTTAAGTTATAAGCTATCTTTAATCATGGCATTAAAGATGTATTGCAATGTGATTATGATATTTTGGTACCTTCTGCAAATTTTTTCCTCCTCAGGAAAAAGAAACTAAAATACTTTTTTGGATTAGGAAGAAGGGAAAAGCTTTTCTAAGAACCTATCTATGTGAAATTCTTCAAGATCCCCTATAAGTTCACCGTAGCCGACGAATTTTGTAGGGATCTTTAATTGTTTTGCTACACGAAATAACGTCCCACCTTTAGCAGAACCATCAACTTTAGTTAGGATGAGTCCCGATAGAGGAATGGTGTCATGGAAAACACGTACCTGCTCAATAACATTTCCTCCCAAAGTCGCATCTATAGTCATGAGTCGTTCGTGCGGAGACCCTGGATGTACTTTATTACATACCGAAACAATTTTCGATAATTCATTGAGTAGGTTAGTATGCGTGTGTAAACGACCTGAAGTATCAATAAGTACACGGTCGTAACCTCGAGACATAGCAGAAGCAATGCCGTCATAAGCAATAGCGGCAGGGTCGCCGCCAGGCTTCCCTGATACGAATCCACAACCTAGTTTTTCAGCCCAACAACGCATCTGATCCATGCCAGCACTACGGAAAGTATCTGTGGCAACGATCATAACTTTCTTGGATCGAGACAGGTAGTAGTGGGCAAGTTTAGCCACAGTTGTGGTTTTCCCGGACCCATTTGTTCCTAATATCAAAGAAACAATAGGGGCTTGTCCTTGACAAGATTCTGCAAGAGGTAAGTTGTCTAGAGTTTCACGAAGTAATGAGGAAACTAGATCTTTAACAGTAGACTCATCCGGCTTACGGCATTTGCGCAAACGAGAACACAACTCTTCAGTAAGATCTGATCCGAAATCTGCTTCGTAAAACAAACTTTCTGTAAATTCTAAAAGATCTGTGGAGAGAGTTTTTTTAAATAGAGATTGAATCTTGCTGCTAAAGAACTTGAACACGGATTAGAGCAAAGTTAGTTGAAGTAAAAGGAATGATACAAGATAAGGAGGAAAATTCAAAGGGTTATTTATGCACCTTCATGAATACCAAGCTAAAGACCTTTTAGCCTCTTATGATATAGCTATTCCTCCTTATCGTGTAGCCTCGTCTGTTGAAGAAGGTAGGCATACGCTCAATGAATTAGGAATAAGCGCAGGTGTGATTAAAGTACAAGTACATGCTGGAGGTAGGGGGAAAAACGGTGGTGTAATTGTTGCTAAATCTCCTGATGAGATTCTTGCAGCTGTTGATAAATTGTTACACATGCGTTTTATCAGTAATCAAACTTCTGGAGAAGCTTTACCTGTAGAGAAAGTTCTGATCACACCCTTAGTGAATATTGCTACCGAGTATTACCTAGCAGTAATCATGGATAGGAAAAGTCGCTGCCCAGCTATTATGCTATCGAAAGCCGGAGGTGTTGATATTGAAGAGGTAGCTCAAAAATATCCTAACCAATTGCTTACTATACCTCTGACTCCTTTTGCTCGCATATACAATTATCAACTGAGACAGATGATTAAATTTATGGGCTGGGAAGGCGATGCGGGGAAACAAGGCGTGCAGCTTATTAAAAATCTTGTCCAATGTTTCTATGACAATGATGCTTCTTTACTGGAAATTAATCCTTTAGTCCTTACTCAAGAAGGAGATCTTCTTGTGCTAGATGCTAAAGTAACTATTGATGATAATGCCCTATACCGTCATCCAAAACTTGAAGTATTGTACGACCCTTCTCAAGAAAATGTTCGTGATGTACTTGCTAAGCAGATAGGACTTTCCTACATTGCCCTAGATGGAAATATTGGTTGCTTAGTTAATGGCGCCGGATTAGCTATGAGCACATTAGACATTCTTAAGATTCATGGAGGATCTGCAGCAAATTTCCTTGATGTTGGCGGGAGTGCCACGGAACAACAAATTCAGGAAGCTGTATCTTTAGTGCTATCGGACGAAAATGTAGAGGTTCTTTTTATCAATATTTTTGGTGGAATTATGGATTGTTCTGCGGTTGCCTCAGGACTTGTTGCTGTGATGCAAACTAGAGAAAATCTCATTCCTACAGTAGTGCGTTTAGAAGGAACAAATGTAGAACTTGGCAAAGAAATTGTACAGCGTTCGGGAATCCCCTGTAAATTTACCGATTCCTTAAATACAGGCGCACAGCTTGCTGTAGCATTAAGTAAATAAGGTTAAGGAGCTCTATGTTTTGCTCATTAAGTAAAAAAATCCCGATTATCACTCAAGGAATCACAGGAAAAGCCGGCTCATTTCATACAGAGCAATGCCTTGCATATGGATCAAATTTCGTGGGAGGAGTAACTCCTGGGAAAGGAGGGACAAAGCATCTAAATCTTCATGTATATGATTCTGTATTAGAAGCAAAACAAGCAACAAATTGTCGCGCAACAATGATATTTGTCCCCCCTGCTTATGCTGCAGAAGCGATAATTGAAGCCGAGGACGCAGGCATTGACCTGATTGTTTGCATTACAGAAGGTATCCCTGTCAGAGATATGCTCGAAGTTAGCCATGTGATGCAACATAGCACTTCCCGATTGATAGGTCCTAACTGCCCAGGCATTATAAAGCCCGGTGTATGTAAAATTGGTATCATGCCAGGATATATCCACCTTCCTGGTAGTGTAGGTGTGGTTTCAAGATCAGGAACATTGACTTATGAAGCTGTTTGGCAACTAACTCAAAGGAGTATAGGACAAAGCGTATGCATAGGTATAGGGGGAGACCCTTTAAATGGGACTTCGTTTATCGATGTTCTAGAAGAATTTCAAAATGATCCTCAAACAGAACTTATATTGATGATTGGAGAAATAGGAGGTAGCGCTGAAGAAGAGGCTGCTGAATGGATCCAAGCTTACTGTACCAAACCTGTTATAGCGTTTATTGCTGGAGAAACAGCTCCTAAAGGAAAGCGTATGGGTCACGCTGGAGCTATCATTTCTGGAAATTCTGGAGATGCCAAAAGTAAAAAAGAAGCTTTGAGAAGAGGAGGGGTCTGTGTTGTTGAATCTCCAGCTTTAATTGGAGAAACTGTAGAAACCTTATTACGCCCTCTATAATTCACAAACACCTTAGCTATAATCATTTGATAATAAACCTGTTTCTATGTTTGGAAAGAGTATAGAAGTTTGTAAGTCGAGAATATGACTCTGTATTTCTTCTTGCTTTCAAATTCTTTTTAAGAAGATATAAATTCTTTCAGAAAGTTCTTAAGATAAAAATTCTTTGTAGTAATACCTTGCTACAATATAATCCGCTTTTCGTGATTATATCCGAAGCGGCATGTGAATCACTGTCCTTTAAAATATCAATTTAAAAAGTATTAGAATTCATAAGCTTTCACAAACATGAGCACGAGATCTAGACAAAATCTAGAGCCTATAGGGAAAAAGGTATGACGAAGAAGCCAGTATATTTATTATTAGCCACAGCAATGTTTTTAAGTATTTCTACGCTTTCTCCTTTAGGATTTGCTGCTGTGAAAAAAGATTCGCGGATAGCAGAAGTCCCTCAAGAGGTGCTGTTGAAGGAGATTTCTGGAGGTTTTTCTAAGGTTGCTGAACAAGCAACGCCAGGAGTTGTTTATATCGAAAGCTTTCCTAAGTGTAACCGTCCTGTACATCCTGCCCCTGGGCGTAGGGGACCTTACGATAATCCTTTTGATTATTTCAATGATGAGTTCTTCAATCGTTTCTTCGGTTTGCCTACGCAAAAAGAGCGCCCGATGTCGAAAGAAGCTGTTCGTGGTACAGGATTTATAGTTTCTCCGGATGGTTATGTAGTCACTAATAATCACGTAGTTGAAGATGCCGGAAAAATTCATGTTACCCTGCATGACGGTCAGAAATACCCTGCTAAGGTCATAGGCCTAGATCCTAAAACTGATTTAGCAGTGATTAAAATCAATGCGGAAAAGCTTCCACATCTTACTTTTGGAAATTCTGATAATTTGAAAGTAGGTGATTGGGCAATAGCGATTGGGAATCCTTTCGGCTTACAAGCCACGGTTACCGTAGGGGTGATTAGTGCTAAAGGAAGAAATCAGCTGCATATAGCCGATTTCGAAGATTTTATTCAGACAGATGCAGCTATTAATCCCGGAAATTCTGGAGGTCCTCTTCTTAATATCGATGGGAAGGTGATTGGAGTTAACACTGCTATTGTTAGCGGTAGTGGAGGTTACATTGGTATTGGTTTTGCTATCCCTAGTTTAATGGTTAAGAAGATCATCGATCAGTTAATTAGCGACGGTCAGGTAATTCGTGGGTTTCTGGGAGTTACTCTACAACCTATAGATGCTGAATTGGCAGCTTGCTATAAACTAGATAAAGTTTATGGAGCTTTGATTACAGATGTAGTTAAAGGGTCACCAGCAGATAAGGCAGGATTAAAGCAAGAAGATGTAATCATTGCTTACAATGGTAGAGAAGTAGAATCTCTTAGTGCATTCCGCAATGCCATTTCCCTCATGAATCCTGATACAAGAGTATTATTAAAAGTAGTTCGTGAAGGACAGGTTTTGGAAATTCCTGTTATAGTTTCTCAAGCTCCTCAGGACGATGGTGTCTCTGCTTTAAATCGTGTGGGTATCCGAGTTCAGAATCTCAACCCAGAAAATGCTAAGAAATTGGGAATGACTCCTGATAGTAAAGGTGTGCTGATTATTTCTGTTGAAGCAGGTTCTGTCGCTAGTTCTTCAGGTATAGCTCCGGGCCAGCTTATCCTAGCTGTAAACAGACAAAAAGTTTCTTCAGTAGAAGAACTGAATACTGTTTTAAAGGATGGAAATAATGAGAGCATCCTCCTGATGGTTTCACAAGGAGAGGTAATTCGCTTCATAGTATTAAAACCAGAAGAATAGACCTAAGTTTTTCCATCACGCAACTTTAATGAAAGCACTCTCTTAGAGAGTGCTTTTTTGTGCTTTTGCTAATTTATCTAAAAGAAGACAAATAGAAAGGAAACCGTTGCGCATTTGCTCTAGGGAGAAGTTTTCTTCTGCAGCATGAATGGCATCACTTAAATAAGATGTGCCGCAAATAATCGGTTCTGTTTTTGAGATGGAACCTAATAATGAGGCTATAGGAATAGTAGCTTCCATAAATACTCTCAGACACGGCTGGTGATAAAGTTGGGAGTAAATCTCTTGTAAAGCTAAAACAATTGGTAAATTGGGAGAGCTTCTCCATCCCGGTGAACCCTCAAAGATCTCATAGGAAAATTTTAAGGTAGGGGGAACGAGTTTTTCTAAATGCTGGATAACTTGCTTTACTGTTTTCTGAGGATCTTGTTTAGGAACTAACCTGCAAGAAAGATAAGCAGTAGCTTTATAAGGAATGACTGTTTTAAATCCCGGTCCTGTATAACCTCCGGAGATACCATTGATATCTAAAGTAGGATACACACTCAAAGCTTCTTCTACAGTTGTTGCCGGAGAATATAGAGTAGGACGAAATCCTAAACTTTTTTCCCCATCTTTTAAAAGATTGCTTTTAGGATAGTCACCGCGCTCACTCTCTTTAGGAAGAGAAACATCATCATAAAAGCCTTCTACAGCGATAGAATTATCATTGTGGTGTAGTGATGCTAGCATTTCTGCTAAAGCCCTATTTACGTTATAGGCAATACCACCAAAAATTCCTGAGTGCATATCTTTCTGGCCTTCTTCTAAGGCGATTTTCATAATTGCTAAACCTCGAGCGCCTATGCTAACAGCAGGAGCTTTTGCAGAAGAAAAACCTCCGTCAACAATTAGGAAGTAATCGGCTTGTAATTGCTCTTTCTTTTCTTGAACAAACGCCTTTAATGCTGTGCTGTCGCTTTCTTCTTCTCCCTCAATAATCCAGGTAATATTTACTGGGAATCCTTTTCTGGATTGATAATAGTGTTCAAGAGCCTTCCAGGTATAGAAACACTGCCCTTTATTATCGGAAGCCCCTCGAGCAATCAGATGCTCTCCTTTTTTTCTCATGGTAAAAGGATCGGCTAACCACCCATCTGACATATCAGCAGGTTGTACATCGTAATGATTGTAGAGAAGTAGGGTAGGGGCTGTTGAACCTGCTTCACGGTAAGTAGCATAAATTATAGGAGGGTGGCACGGTTTTTCCCATAATTCTATTGAGAATATATCTTTAAGATTGTCAACTAAGAAAGCAGCGCAGCTTTCGCAGTTGACCAGACAACTAGGATCTGCAGATATAGAACGAAAGTGAAGAAAATCTGAAAATTCCTTGAGCAATTTTTGATAATGACTTTCAAAATAATTGAGATCATTGTTCATAACTTCCCCTAGGAATTATTGAAAATAATACCCAAGGTAACTTAACTTTGTTTTGCTGAAAAGCAAGAACATTATAGTGTAATTAATTCTACAAAATTAAAAAAAGATGGAGAACACCTGATGTGTCACATTAGGTATTTGGACAGAGTATGAAAGCTGGAGATACATATAGAAATTTCGTCGTTAAGTTAAGTCAAGATCTGCCTGAGATAGAAAGCAAATTACTTGAGGTGGAACATAAACCTTCGGGCGTTTCTATTATGATGATCGTCAATAATGACGATGAAAATGTTTTCAATATCTGCTTCAGGACTTGCCCATCAACTTCTAATGGAGTGGCTCACGTTTTAGAGCACATGGTGCTTTGCGGTTCCAATAATTATCCGGTGCGAGATCCTTTTTTCTCCATGACACGACGTAGTTTAAATACGTTTATGAACGCCTTTACAGGTGCAGATTTTACCTGTTATCCTGCGGCATCACAAATCCCAGAAGATTTTTATAATTTACTTAGCGTATATATAGATGCCGTCTTTCATCCTTTACTGACTGAAAATAGCTTTTTACAAGAAGGATGGAGATACGAACTTAATCCTGAAAATGCCCTAACTTATACCGGTGTGGTTTTTAATGAGATGAAAGGCGCGATGATGTCAGGAGAGTCTCGGTTGTCAGAGGCATTAAATGCAGCTTTATTCCCTTCGGTTACCTACGGTGTGAATTCTGGAGGCGAACCTAAAGAAATTCTTACCCTCTCTCATCAAGGTGTTGTAGCGTTTCATCAGAGCCAGTACACTCTTGGACGTTGCTTATTTTATTTTTATGGAAATATTAAACCTTCTAGACATTTGGATTTTCTCGAGGAAAAGTTATTACGTCATGTAGGTAAGCTAGAAAAACAAACAATTACTGTTCCTCTGCAAAAAAGATTTAAAGAACCTGTAAGGAATATCCTTAAATATCCTTCGGATACGCAAGATGAAGACAAGGTTCTTTTTGGATTATCGTGGTTGACGTGTTCTATATTAGACCAACAAGAATTATTAGCTTTGCATGTTCTTGATGTTGTTTTAATGGGCACTGATGCGGCTCCTTTGAAATCCCGCTTATTAAAATCAGGATTTTGTAAACAAGCCGATATGGGAATTGACAGTGAGATTCGAGAGATTCCTATTACCATCGTGTGTAAAGGATGTTCTCATGGAGGAGCTCAGAAATTAGAATCATGGATTTTTGCTTGTTTAGAAGAGATCATAAGAGAAGGTATCCCGAATCATTTGGTTGAAGCTGCTGTACATCAATTAGAGTTGGCAAGAAAAGAAATAACAGGGTATTCCCTCCCATATGGCTTATCTTTATTTTTCCGTTCGGGATTGTTGCGACAGCATGGAGGACATGCTGAAGATGGGTTAAGAATTCACAGTTTATTCGCTGATCTTCGAGAAAAGCTCAAACAACCAGATTATCTTCCAAAACTTATCAGGAAGCATTTTCTAGATAATACTCACTTTGCTCGTGTGATACTTCTTCCTGATTCTGATTTGATTGCTATAGAAAATCAAGAAGAACAAGCTCTTCTTAAAGAAATTCAACAGAAGCTTTCTCCTGAAGATATTGAAAAAATTCGTCTAACTTCTAAAACTTTGGAAGAATATCAAGCTCAGAATGAAAATTTAGATAAGATTCTTCCGAACTTTTCTTTGGATAAAGTGCCCAATTCAGGAAAAGAATTTAACCTTGTTAAGGAGAATGTATCTTGTGGGGAAGTTCTCCATCATGATTGCTTTACCAATGACTTGATCTTTGCAGAATTGGTAATGGATCTTCCTCCTTTGTCTGTTGAAGAACTGCCCTGGTTACGTCTGCTTGTTTTCCTAATGTTACAATTGGGTTGTGGAGGAAGATCTTATAAAGAGCAGTTAGAATTTCTCCTAGAGCATACAGGAGGTGTCGATGTTTCATATGAGTTCTCTCCACATGCCAATAACAACACTTTGTTATCACCATCAATAGGTGTGCGTGGGAAAGCTTTAGTATCGAAAGCTGATAAGTTGTTTCAAGTTATGGGAGATACTCTCATCAGTATTGATTTTACAGACATAGAGAGAATTAAGGAATTACTGATGCAGCATAACGAGGCGTTGACAAATAGTGTGCGTAATAGCCCTATGAGTTATGCTGTCAGCATGGCTTGCATGGATAAATCTATAACAGCAACTATGTCTTATTTAGCTTCAGGTCTGCCTTACGTAGGTAAAATTCGTGATCTTACGAATAATTTTGATAAGGAAATAGACAATGTAGTCGGTATTTTACAATCCTTATATAAAAAGTGTTTCTTTGGTAAGCGTCAACTCGTTCTTAGTGGCAGCAAGGCAAATTACCAACACTTATATGAGAATAATTTCTATGGAATTTTAGATATAGAAGGTCAATCGTGTGAACCTTGGGTGAATCCTTCTATAGATAGTCTCCTAGCATCACAGGGTTTGTATATTCCTGCTCGTGCAGCCTTTAATGCTCTAGCTTTCTCTATAGGAGATTTGCCTTATGATCATCCTGATGCTGCTGCCCTTACCGTAGCGGCAGAAGTTCTTGATAACACTGTGTTGCATACAAAAATTCGTGAACAAGGTGGGGCCTATGGATCAGGAGCAGCGGTGAATCTTGGTAGGGGAGCATTTTATTGTTACAGTTATCGCGATCCTGAAATTTTTGATTCCCATCAAGCATTCCTCTATGGTATTGAGGAAGTTTCTAAAGGAAATTTCTCAAATGATGATATTCATGAAGGAGTACTTGGAGTTATCCAACATTTAGATTCGCCAATTGCTCCTGGCACTCGTGCTTCTACAGGATATTATAGATTACGATGTGGAAAAATTCCTGCTTTACGGCAAGCATTCCGTAGAGCTGTCCTGGCTGTAACTAAAGAACATATCTGTTCTGTTATGAAGAAGTACCTCCAGGATCACAAAGATAACGCAACATTCATTTCCTTTGCTGGGAAAGAAATGCTACAAGATAACGCCAGTCGCTTTGATCAAGAGTTGTTAATAAAATCAGCTTTATAGGTATTACAGCTTATCTTCTTGGAGTAAGCGATCTTCTGAAGCGATATCATTTTCTTCGCAGCCTGGAAGAAAGGATATTGCGGGATTATGAATAGGAGATGGATCCTCTACCCTGTTTAGAGAAGATGTTATCTCTAAATCTTCGAATTTCCGTAGTGTTGGTAATATCCTATGCTGCAAGCTAGACGACATATCATTATAGCTTTGTACAGTATTATTAAGATTTTTCCCAATCTTGTGAAAATAGTTAAAGACCACATGTAAACGATGGTGTAACTCTTTCCCTAATTGTCCTATTTCCTGGATTTGTGCTCTTAAGTTTTCCTGTTTCCATGTATGGGCAACAGTTTTCAATAAAGCCAGTAGTGTTAAAGGTCCGGATAGAATGACATTAGAAGTTGCTGCGATATCGATAAGTTCAGGAGCAATACGTAGAGCATCATTAAAAATACTCTCGCCAGGAAGGAAAAGAATTACAAATTCTGGGGAATAATGAAATTTTTCCCAGTAGCTTTTTGATTTTAGTGTTTTGATATGATCCTTGATTTTCCCTACCAGGTCAGATTTATCAGAAGTATCTTGGGACAAATATGTTTCTGAAAATGGAGCCTTGGAATCAATAATCAAACAGCGTTCGTGCGGGAGACGGATGATCATATCAGCTCGTACTGAACCCTCAGCATCTGTGGCTTGTGTTTCATAATCGCAATATTTAAGCATGCCTGAAAGCTCTAAGATTCTTTCTAACTGAATCTCTCCCCAACGGCCTCGTGATCCTGGATGTTTTAAGATATCCGTTAAAGCTTGAGCTTCTTTTTCAAGTTTTTTTTCTGCAGCAAGAAGATGGGAAATTTGTTCTTTTAAGGAACCACGATCTTCAGCATGCTTAGTCTCGAAAGTTTCTAAGTTTTGCTTAAAGGCAGTCAGCGTAGCTTGAACGGGCGTTAATATAGACTCAATAGTTTTAGATTTTTCAGAGAAGTAGCTCTCTGTTTCTTCTTTCATCTCTTTAATAAGAGATTGTGAAGATGCGGCAAGTTTATTGCTGAAATCTTCCATCAGTTGTTCTTGACGACGTGATAACTCTAAAGAACTTTTAAGGAGTTCATTTTCATGCTCCAAGTTTCTTCTTGCTTCGCAATGCGAAGATTCTCTCTTGCGATAATAATAAGAAGATAAAGAAATCCCTAAGCTGAGGCCGAGGAAAGCAACAATAATATGTGTTATTGAAAAGTCTATCATAACCGTTTTGTCTTTCTTTGATATGTGATCGCAAAAATAGGGAAAGCTACCAAAACATATAACCAAGAAACTAGGAAAAATACTTCGGTAAAATGATCAACAAGACCTAGGAAAAACAAACATGCTACTAAACCAGTAGTAACGACAAGTAAAAAAGAAGAAACTTTAAAACGTAGGTTTTTGAGCCCTGGGAATTTCCAAGGGGAGATCATAAGACTTCCAATAAATAGTAGACCTAAAGAAATCAAAGTAACACGTACTTGTACCGGAAGTACTGTACCAAAGTCAGAGGCTATGAATAAAGCTAAAGATACAACACATGCAGCAGCAGCAGGAATCGGCAAACCGATAAAGCATGGAAGTCGTGTTGTTTCGTTAGGTTTTTTAGAGAATAAATTGTAACGGACTAGACGTAAAACTCCACACAGGGAGTAAATTATAGAGGTTACTAAAAGTAGAGAAGAAAAAAATCCTCCAGCGTACACACCATCAAGACTCTTAATTGCAATGAGTGGAGGGGCTATACCGAATGTTACAGCGTCAGACAGAGAATCAAATTGTGCGCCGAAAGCACTTTCAGCTTTCATAATGCGAGCAATAGCACCATCAGAAAAATCTGCGATCATTGCACTGATTAACAAAAGCGAAAGCCCCTGTAAACGATGCAATAGTTCTACGGAAGATGATGTCTTTAAAACACTCTTAAAAATAATAAAAAGTCCACAACAGAGACCGAAGGCTGTGATAGCGTTAGGAGTCACGACTCGACGCTTACCTCGGATTTCTGGTTCCAATTCTGCCATGAGAATTCCGGAAGTTCGTTACAGGCGTAGCATAATATATTCATCAAAAATCAACAAGTTTTTGCCAAAAAGATCATCGTATATCTAAGTTAAAAAATGTTCCTCAGAAGGATATTTTTTTCCGGAGAATGATAGTACTTTTCAATTGCACGAAACGTTGTCTATTCCTATATATGGTATACAAGTGCATAATGTTTCACTACATATTGGGTTTTCTAGAAGAAACGTCTTCTAGGAAAGGGAGGCTTTTCTCTAAGTTTTTTGATGTTCAACTATGAGAGATCTTCCGGAATTTCCCTAAGTGTTTAGTCGAATTCCGTTATTGCTTAGAAATACTTATTTGAATCGAAAATACAGCTTTTAGGGGATGATATATGGTCGAGGTAAAAGAGAAACATTATACTATTGTAAAACGTAATGGCATGTTTGTTCCCTTTAATCAGGAACGGATCTTCCAAGCTTTGGAAGCTGCTTTTCGTGATACACGTAGTCTGGAAAATGATTCTCCCTTACCCAAAGATTTAGAAAATGCTATTTCCGATATCACTCATAGAGTTGTAAATGAAGTCGTTCAAAAAATTAGAGAAGGTCAGGTTATTACTGTTGAACGTATTCAGGATATGGTAGAGAATCAGTTGTACGTGAATGGTTTGCAAGATGTTGCTAGAGATTATATTATCTACAGAGACCATCACAAGGAACAACGGGAGGGGTCTTGGCATTGTGTTTCTGTCATACGTAGGGATGGAAGTACTGTAAAATTCAATCCTATGAAGATTTCTGCAGCCTTAGAAAAAGCCTTTAGGGCCACACAGAAAATGACAGATATTCCTGTTCAAGAGATTCTTTCTGAGATAAATGGGCTGACAAATAAAATTGTAGAAGAAATCTTAGCAGTTTGTTCTCCAGAAAAAACCATTGATATAGAAGTTATACAAGATATTGTTGAAAAACAATTAATGATAGTTGGCCATTATGACGTTGCTAAAAATTATATTTTGTATAGGGAAGCACGTTCTAGAATTCGTGAAAACAAGCAACACATAAGTGCCCAGAAAGAGCCTGTTGAAGAAGTGTATGACGTCATTAAAAGTGACGGAACTACATATTCAGTAAATAAATCTCAGCTAATTGATAAATTTACTTGGGCATGTCAAAGATTTCCTGCAACAACAGATCCCCACGTACTTGCTGATATGGCATTTGCCAATTTCTATTCTGGAATTAAAGAATCGGAAATTGTTTTGGCCTGCATTATGGCAGCGCGAGCCAATATTGAAAAAGAGCCTGATTACGCATATGTAGCAGCCGAGCTGCTCACTGATGTAGTTTATCAAGAGACTATGGGGAAAACCGCAACGGATTCTGATCTTGCTGAAGCACAAAAACAATGTTTTAAAAACTATATTCTTAATGGAGAAAAGTATCGGTTAAATCCTCGTTTGAAAGAGTATGACCTTGATGCTTTGGCCGAAGCTTTAGATATATCTAGAGACCGACAGTTCTCTTACATGGGAGTGCAAAATCTTTATGATCGTTATTTCAATCAACATGAAGGGCGTAGATTAGAAACTGCTCAAATTTTTTGGATGCGTGTTTCTATGGGGCTTGCGTTGAACGAGGGTGATAATAAAACTTTCTGGGCAATTACTTTCTACAATCTGTTGTCTACATTCCGTTATACTCCAGCAACACCTACCCTGTTTAACTCTGGAATGCGTCATTCACAATTAAGTTCTTGCTACTTGTCTACAGTACAGGATGACCTCGCGCATATTTATAAGGTTATATCAGATAATGCTATGCTTTCTAAATGGGCTGGAGGTATCGGTAATGACTGGACTGGAGTACGTGCTACAGGCTCTTTGATTAAAGGAACTAACGGAAAAAGCCAAGGTGTCATTCCTTTCATTAAAGTAGCGAATGATACAGCAATTGCTGTGAATCAGGGAGGTAAACGCAAAGGCGCTATGTGCGTATATCTAGAGATATGGCATCTAGATTACGAAGATTTCTTAGAGTTAAGAAAGAATACTGGTGATGAGCGTCGACGTACTCATGATATCAATACTGCAAGCTGGATTCCCGATTTGTTTTTCAAGCGTTTAGAGCAGAAGGGTATGTGGACTCTATTTAGTCCCGATGATGTTCCTGGATTGCATGAGGCTTATGGTGTCGAATTTGATAGGCTTTATGAAGAATATGAAAGCAAAGTAGATACAGGAGAAATCAAATTATATAAGAAGATGCCGGCTGCGGATTTGTGGCGTAAGATGTTAAGTATGCTCTATGAAACAGGGCATCCATGGATGACGTTCAAAGATCCTTCTAATATCCGTGCTGTGCAGGATCATGTTGGTGTTATACGTTGTTCGAACTTGTGCACAGAAATTTTGTTAAACTCCTCAGCGAATGAAACAGCAGTTTGTAACTTAGGTTCTGTAAACTTGGTAGAGCATATTGAAAATGGTGATATCAATGAAAAGAAACTCGAGGAAACTATCTCAATAGCTATTCGTATCTTAGATAACATCATAGATCTTAATTTTTATCCAACTCAAGAAGCGGCTAACGCTAACTTGTCTCATAGGGCTGTTGGTTTAGGAATTATGGGTTTCCAAGATGCCCTTTATAAACTGAATATTAGCTATGCATCTCCAGAAGCTGTAGAGTTTGCTGATAAGAGTTCAGAACTGGTTGCGTATTATGCCATACTATCTTCAAGTTTATTAGCTAAAGAACGCGGAACATATAGCTCTTACAAAGGTTCTAAATGGGATCGAGGTTATCTCCCACTAGATACCATAGAGTTATTGAAAGAATATCGTGGAGAAGAAAATGTTTTGATGGATACATCGTGTCGCAAGGATTGGGCTCCTGTGCGTGAAGCAATCAAGTCTTATGGAATGAGAAACAGTCATACTATGGCAATTGCTCCAACAGCAACTATATCAAATATTATCGGGGTTACTCAATCAATAGAACCAACATATAAGCACCTATTTGTGAAATCAAATCTTTCTGGAGAGTTTACAATTCCCAATGTGTATTTGATCGATAAGCTCAAACAATTAGGATTATGGGATGCCGACATGTTAGATGATTTAAAGTACTTTGACGGCTCTCTATTGGAAATAGACCGGATCCCCGATGATTTGAAAAAGATCTTCCTTACAGCCTTTGAAATTGAGCCTGAATGGTTAATCGAATGCGCTTCTAGGAGACAAAAATGGATAGACATGGGTCAATCCCTTAATTTATATTTATCGGAACCTAACGGTAAAAAACTTTCTGCTATGTATCTCACAGCATGGAAAAAAGGACTGAAAACTACCTATTACTTAAGGTCCTCAGCAGCTACCTCTGTAGAGAAATCGTTTACTGATATCAATAAACGAGGAATTCAGCCTCGATGGATGAAAAATAAGTCTGCTTCTACCAGTATAGTCGTAGACAGAGCTAAGACAACACCCGTCTGTTCTCTCGAGGAAGGTTGTGAATCTTGCCAGTAATATAAAAGAGGAGGATGGAAACAATGGAAGCAGATATTTTAGAAGGTAAATTAAAACGCGTCCAATTAAATAGCAAGCGCTTGGTTAATTGTAATCAGGTGGATGTGAATCAGTTAGTCCCTATTAAGTATAAATGGGCTTGGGAACACTATTTAAATGGATGCGCGAATAACTGGCTCCCAACAGAAGTCCCAATGGCTCGCGATATCGAATTATGGAAATCAGACAATCTTTCCGAAGACGAACGTCGAGTCATTCTTTTAAACCTGGGGTTTTTCAGTACAGCAGAAAGTTTAGTAGGGAACAACATTGTCTTGGCTATTTTTAAGCACATTACAAACCCTGAAGCACGCCAATATTTATTGAGACAAGCATTTGAAGAAGCTGTGCATACTCATACGTTTCTTTACATTTGTGAGTCTTTGGGGCTAGACGAAGCAGAGGTTTTCAATGCTTATAACGAACGCGCAACGATTAAGGCTAAGGATGATTTCCAAATGACCTTGACTGGGGATGTTTTAGACCCTAATTTTTCCACGGATTCACTAGAAGGATTACGCCAGTTTATTAAAAACTTGGTCGGCTACTACATCATTATGGAAGGGATTTTTTTCTACAGTGGTTTTGTAATGATCCTTTCTTTCCATCGTCAAAATAAGATGACTGGAATCGGGGAGCAATACCAGTATATTTTACGAGATGAAACTATCCATTTGAATTTCGGTATCGATCTTATCAACGGAATTAAAGAAGAAAACCCTGAGGTATGGTCTCAAGAACTTCAAAGTGAAATTATCGCGCTTATTGAAAAGGCTGTAGATTTGGAAATCGAATATGCTCGTGATTGCTTGCCACGTGGTATTTTAGGATTAAAATCTTCAATGTTTATTGACTATGTGCGTCATATTGCTGATCGTCGTTTAGAAAGAATTGGTTTGAAGCCTATTTATAATTCTAAAAATCCTTTCCCATGGATGAGTGAAACTATCGATCTTAATAAAGAGAAAAACTTTTTTGAAACTCGTGTAACGGAATACCAGACTTCTGCGAGTTTAAGTTGGTAGTTTTTGAAATCATTTTATACACGTACTTTAACGACTTTTGGGAATCCCAAAAGTCGTTTTTTTCTGACATAAGTCGTATTTTCTATCTTTTTTTTCTTGAAAAGAAAATTCTTAAAGAAAACCTAAAGAGCTTTTATAATTTCTTAAGTTGTAATCTCTTATTATTATTTCTAAATGAAACCACAAGATTTAAAAGCTCCTTTTTTTTGGGAAGAACGTAAAACCCAAATCAAGGATGATGTCCTTTACATTCCTGAACATTATTTCAAACATGATCAGTTTGAGATGCCTAGATGGGAAGAATTTTTCGGGAATAATCACCCCATTTTCTGCGAACTCTGTTCAGGGAATGGTGATTGGGTGGTTGCGCAAGCTAACAAAAACCCTAATATGAATTGGATAGCAGTTGAAAAACGCTTTGATCGGGTAAGGAAAATCTGGTCTAAAATGCATAATTCTCAAGTGAGAAACTTGAGGATTGTTTGCGGTGAAGCTCAAACCTTTTTCCGTCATTATATGCAGAATGAGGTTATACAACGTATTGTTGTTAACTTTCCTGATCCATGGCCAAAGTCTCGTCATCGTAAACATCGTTTATTTCAAGATGAGTTTATGAATGATATTGTTAGGGTTCTAGTAGACTCTGGCATTATTATTCTCGCTACAGATGATAAAAATTATCTTCTTCAGGCTATCAAGATTATGAAACAACGCTTACTTCCTAAATTGGAAGAGCCTTATTATTGTAAGATGCTAGAGAATTACGGAGATTCTTGGTTTGAAAGGTTGTGGAGATCTAAAGGACAGGAAATTTTTTACACAGAATTTGTAAAGAAAGTTGGGATATAGCTGACTTGAACAGCTGACCTTCACGATGTCAACGTGACGCTCTAACCAACTGAGCTAATACCCCAAAAACTAGGTCATAATGTTATCGAGAAAAGAGTATCTTTGCAATAGGCTTATTGATGTTTAAAGGAATAGGATTGCTTCAAGGAAATGTTGTCCGGTTATCTCATGAAATCTTTCAACATGTTCTTACTCCTGGAGATACTGTTGTGGATGCGACTTGTGGGAACGGTAAAGACTGCTTGATTTTAGCCCGTATACTGCAAGGAAAAGGGAAACTGGTAGCCTATGATGTGCAACGAGAAGCTTTGATGAGGGCTTCTCTTTTGTGTTCTATATCTTTGTCCAATGAAGAAAAATCTATTATAGAATTTAAAAAGATGTCTCATGAACATATTAGTGAGTCAGGAGCTAAACTATTTCATTATAATTTAGGTTACCTTCCCAATGGCGATAAGAGTATTACTACTTTAGAAAAAACAACTATTATGAGTATTCAAAAAGCGCTTGCCTTAGTAGCGCCTCAAGGAGTGGTTACCGTAGTATGCTATCCAGGTCATGCAGAGGGAGCAAATGAGATGTGTTCTGTAGAGGGATTAGCACGTAGATTAGATCCTAAGCTTTGGGAAGTGGGCTCTTTCTATATTATGAATAGATATAAGGCTCCAAGGCTTTTTGTGTTCCGTTCTCTTAGGGTAGTTGGTAAGGAATAATGCGTACTTCTTCTTCTAAGTTTATTCCCTGTGATTTTAACTTGTCTCGAACCATTTGAATAAGCTGTTTAACTTCTTGAGATGTTGCTCTGCCTGTATTCACAATGAAATTAGCATGCTTTGGAGATATTTGAGCTCCTCCTAGAGAAAAGCCTTTGAAACCAGCTTCATCGATGAGCTTCCCCGCAGAATTTCCTGGGGGATTACGGAAAATGCATCCTGCAGAAGGTTGTTGGTAGGGTTGAGAAAGTAATCTACTTCGGAGCAGGTCTTTTGCAATTTTTACGGATGAAGAATTTCTAGATAGGCGGAAAGTTGCGGAAAGAATAAACTCAGTGCAATGTTGAAAACGCGATGTCCGGTAACCAAATGCTAGTTCTTCAGCATTATATGAAAGGATTTCTCCTTTAGAATTAATGACTTCAACGCTTTCAATTACAGCGGCCGTATCTTGACTGCCGATGCCAGCATTCATAAATACAGCCCCACCAACTGATCCTGGAATGCCTACTGCAAATTCTAAACCTGAATATCCTGAAGAAGAAAGAGTTTTCCCTAAAAAAGAAAAAGAAGTTCCCGAATAGACTTTGATAGTAGTTTCAGAGACAAATTCTTTTCCTTGTATACCATTACACAAAACAAAACCATCAAACCCTCGATCATCGAATAAGCAATTCGAACCTTTCCCGACGATAATAAATGGGTAGTTGTGACTGTGTAAGAACTGAATCACTTGCTGTGCTTCGCTGGCTGAATGCACTTCTTTAAAGTAATTCGCAGGCCCCCCGATACGAAACGTAGAATACTTATTCAACCAAACACTACGGCGAACTGAAAAGGGGAAACGAATGGCAGTAGATGCTTTCACATTTAGAATTCCAGATAAGTTTAAAATAACATTAGGTCTAACAACATATTAGAGAAGTATCATGGTGTGCTATTGGCGTAGCTAAACGAAAAATATCATTTAAAACTGCATGAACAAAAGAGCAAGCTTCAATATAACTAAATTTCTTAACCAGCCTTGTGGCTTCCGCAATCAAAATAGCAGTATTGATAGGCTGCCCATGAAAGTGTTCATATAATGTTAAACGTAAAACGTTTTTCTCCATTAAAGTCAGCTTCTCAAAAGAGGTATTTTTAACTGTTTGAGCAATTAATAAATCCAATTCAGAAGACTTTGCAAGGATTTCTTTTGAAAAATGTAAGGCAGAAGAAGCGTGTTTTTGAGTAACGGCGGTCTCTGACATTAAGAGAGGGACAAGGCTCTCTTCAGACATAGGATCCATATCCAAGGCATAAAGCATTTGCAGTACAATCTCCCGCATTTTTTGTTTGGGGAGAGGACGAGGAAGTTTGACATAAGACCCTAAGGAGCTTTCGGGGGTCAGAGTAGACATTATGACACCAAAACAACAATGATTTATTAGTTACAAAAATACATTTTCAGTTTGCTAAATTAGGAACTTAGTATAGAAAGACGCGAAATGAGAAACATTGAGGTTATATTTTATAAAGTTTTAAATGCAACAAAAAATCATAAACCTCAGGATGACTTTCAACCATTTTCTATATTAGAGTATTATAAAAATAAGTTTTGAAAAGATGGGATTTCCCTATGTTAGGAGATGAAAAGTTCTCAAACAAGCTATTGGACAATGGGATTTCAATTGCTTTTCTTTTAAGGATTCTCTAAGATTCTATCTTTCTTTGTCTAGATGAAGGGAAGATTGTTTCTATAGGTTTTCTCCAGGGCAAAGTACTGGCCTCTGATCATTTAAAGAATCGTGTTAACGAGCAACTGGGATAGAGTGTGGCATTAAATTTAAAAATTAACAGACAGATACGAGCTCCTAAAGTCCGTCTTATAGGTTCTGCTGGCGAGCAGTTGGGCATATTGAATACCAAAGATGCTCTAGACTTAGCCAGGGAGTCCGATTTAGATCTTGTGGAAGTTGCTTCAAACAGCGAGCCACCTGTATGTAAAATTATGGATTATGGCAAATATCGCTATAATCTAACAAAGAAAGAGAAAGACTCTAAAAAAGCTCAACACCAAGTCCGTGTTAAAGAAGTCAAATTAAAGCCAAATATTGATGACAATGACTTCGCTACAAAGTTAAAACAAGCACGAGGCTTTATTGAGAAAGGGAATAAAGTAAAAATTACGTGTATGTTCCGAGGTCGTGAACTTGCTTACCCAGAACATGGGCACAAAGTTGTGCAAAAGATGAGTCAAGGTCTCGAAGACGTAGGATTCATAGAATCTGAGCCAAAATTAAATGGCCGTTCCTTAATTTGCGTAGTCGCTCCGGGAACGGTAAAAACTAAGAAAAAGCAGGACAAAATCAATGCCCAAGATGAAAAGCAATAAGTCCGTTGCGGCGCGTTTTAAGTTGACAGGTTCTGGCCAGTTAAAGAGAACTCGCCCAGGCAAGAGGCATAAATTATCAAAAAAATCTTCGCAGGAAAAACGCAACCTATCTAAGCAGCCTTTAGTAGATAAGGGACAGGTGGGTATGTATAAGCGAATGATGCTTGTTTAAAGATAAGGGAATTTTATTATGGTGAGAGCAACAGGTTCAGTAGCTTCCAGGCGCCGTCGTAAGCGTATATTAAAACAAGCTAAAGGCTTTTGGGGAGATAGAAAAGGCCATTTTCGTCAAAGCCGATCCTCAGTCATGAGAGCTATGGCGTTCAATTACATGCATAGAAAAGATCGTAAAGGTGACTTCCGTAGTCTTTGGATTGCTCGTCTTAACGTCGCTTCTAGAATAAACGGTCTATCCTATAGTCGTTTAATTAATGGCTTAAAGTGCGCTGGAATCGATTTAAATAGAAAAATGCTATCAGAAATGGCTATTCATAACCCCACGGGTTTTGCAGAAGTGGCTAATCAAGCTAAAAAAGCTTTAGAGGCAAATCTTTAGGAAATAAATCTCATGGCGATTCAAGAGGAGCTTGAAGCTACAAAGCAACAATTTTGTGCAGAACTAAATCAAGTTAACTCTTCAAAAGATCTTTTTGATCTAAAGGTTCGTTATTTAGGGAAGAAAGGTCTTTTCCGTTGTTTTGCAGATAAGTTAAGGGAGTGTCCTGCAGACCAAAAGGCTCTAATGGGTGCTTCCATAAATAACTGTAAAACCTATATCGAAAACCTAATCCGTGATAAAAATAATGCTATTCTTTTAGCAGAAGAAGCAGCGGAATTCTTAAGAGAAAAGATTGATATTACCTTGCCAGGAGAACCGCATTGTCCTGGAGGGAGGCACATCGTAAAAAAAGTTTTAGACGATGTTGTGGATATCTTTGTTCATTTAGGTTTTTGTGTTCGCGAAGCTCCAAACATTGAAAATGAAGAAAATAATTTTTCTTTGCTGAATTTTGAGGAGGATCATCCCGCGAGACAAATGCACGATACTTTTTACTTAGATGCTAAAACAGTATTACGCACACATACATCTAATGTTCAGGTTAGAGAACTACGAAAAGGGCAACCTCCTATAAAAGTAGTTGCTCCAGGTCTATGTTTCCGTAACGAGGATATTTCAGCGCGTTCCCATGTGATTTTCCATCAAGTAGAGGCATTTTATCTTGATCGTCGTGTAACACTTTCTGACTTGACAGAGATGCTTACTGAGTTTTACCATACGTTTTTTGAAAGGAAAATAGAGTTACGTTTACGTCACAGCTACTTTCCTTTTGTTGAACCGGGAATAGAGGTCGATGTTTCTTGTGAATGTCGACAAGCAGGATGTTCCTTATGTAAACATACTGGTTGGCTAGAAGTAGCTGGAGCTGGTATGATACACCCTCAAGTTTTGCGTAACAGCGGAGTTGATCCTGAAATCTATACAGGCTACGCTGTTGGCATGGGTATCGAGAGGTTAGCTATGTTAAAACATGGTATCTCCGATATTCGTCTTTTCTGTGAGAACGACTTAAGGTTTTTACAGCAGTTTTCTTAAGGAAGAATGGCAGAGCGGTTTAATGCACCTGTCTTGAAAACAGGAGACCTGAAAGGGTCCGGGGGTTCGAATCCCTCTTCTTCCGTTTCTTTTTAGATACTAATCTTTTAGTGTATTCCAAGCTTTTCCCCTGTTTTTATCTTCTCTTATTTTTTTGTCAGTTTTTAATTTCTTTAATTCAACACTTTATTAATTATAGTTTCATTTTCTTTTTAAATTAGTTTGATGGTTAAATTATTTTTATAATAAACTAATATAACGATTGTAAGATAATAATCTAATTTTTTGATTCGTTTAAGAGTAAATATGCGAAAGTCTTGTTATAGTTTTGAAAAAGCATTGCAGCATTTAGAGAAGTTAAAAAAGATTTCTTATAATTCGCCATCGTCTTTTATTAATAACACTAGGCCTGATGATATATTTTCTGAAGATCATTATGTTAGTGAGATGAAACAGGCGATCAAGAATATAGAGGATTATCTTAAGAAAGCGGGTTCTCTACCTAAGAGCGAAGCAAATAAGGCTTTACAAGAGTCTAATTTCCTTATAGCCGGGGTGCAGAACGTATTTTCTTTCCTAGAAAGTAGAGAGCGAGAGTTGTATCAGAGTTTAGTTCATGATTATTCTGAGCTAAGTAGGGTTTACAATAAAACGCAAGCCAATCTCAGCCGAAAGATTATTAAGGAAGAAGAGGAAGAAAACGAAGAACTCGTCGAACGGGAATTAGAAGAAATGCATGAGGAAGAGCATTTCTTAAATAACTTAGTAGAAGTGAAACGAGACCGTTCCTATGAGCTTTTCTACATGTCTGACGAGGAGAATAAGCGTTTTTATACAGATACACTCACTCAGATTATCTGCAAACAGGGGAAGATTCATGAAACAGCTCATGAAGGTGATCCTTTAATAAAAACATCGGTTTGGAATAGCGAAGAGCTTCATAATTTAGCGTCTTCGTTAGTGTTCACGAACGATATGCCTATACGGTTATTTTATCAGAAGGCTTTGAGTAATCTAAAGATCACATCTACAGAAAAAATACACAATGCTGTCATGGGGCTATTCTTATCTAGATATCAAACCACCATGGTTTCTAATAATCCTAAGAAAGATAACCTTCAATACTTTAATGATTTTCTCTATTTCTTGAGAGATGCGTGGAAAACTCAAAACAATGTTCCTGATAATCAGACGCATTATCAACATACGCACACACTAATGTCTTCTTTAAGTAGTGGGATTTTTGAAACTAAACTTACATTTACAGAAGCAGCTCGATATTTATATTTTCATATACACTCAAAAATCCAATCCGAGGAAGATAAGAAACCCCTATCATCGGGACAATACGTTTCTGAGGTGTACGAAGAATTATATCGGTTGTTTTCTAAATATCCGAATGGTCCTTTATTTAAAGCTATAGACAGAATATTAGACTCTAACTCCACAGTATTTGATCCTATTGTTTTAGGAGTATTTCCGGGATTAGAAGGAACATTGAAGTTGGGAGATAAATCAATAAATATCATAAGATCCCCAAGCCCTATAACACAAAGCTCTATACTCTATGCGAATTGTAATGAGGAATTTATAGGGTTTCTCAATGCTAAGGAAGACCTCGGAGATATCACACTAATTTTAAACATACAGAATCGTTTATCTAGGAAAGATCGTGCAAGAAGCCGTGTTATAGAAGAAAGCCTAGATAGAATTGATAAGGCACATATATTTTCATTCCCAGAACCAGAGGATCTATTAAAATATATTGAAAAAGTGTATGGAGAACAAGAAACCTTTTTTGGATTCTTTTCCATTTTCAAAGAAGAATTCAGTAAATCCGGATCTTTATCATTGTTTTCTGTTCCGAGTATATCCAAAGGCCAAATTTATGATTTTCTTGATGCTAGCCTCTCAGTTTTAAAAGAGACTTTCTTTTCGAAGAAAAAGATTTTATTTAAAAACGATAAACTCTTGCTATTGCATATTATTTCCTACCTAACAGTCTTTAAGCTTATAGAAATTATAGATCCAAATAACCTTGTAGTCATGTCTAAGGATGGGTTGGACTACGCATCGATATTCATTGCAGGATTTACTTTCTTTACTAGTGAAGAAGCTTGGGATGAGCACAGATTAAAATTGCTTATGACAAAGGTTCTTGCACCTACTTTAGTAGCTAGAGACCGGCTCATATTTGCACATCATATTGAATTGATGAGTAAATTTTTAAATTGTTTGAGGAAAAATAGACACAACCTTTCTAAACTTAAACCGTTCTACAATTATGATTTAGAAAAATGGCAGTTCTCAGGTTATCTCAATGAAATTACTGAAGCTTAGCATAAGCATAGTTTGTGAATATAGCTAAGATAATTAATGGGAATAACATTACAGGTAATATCGGTAAAACACTACTGTTAGACAGGACCATACCTGCTTTTAAGAAGATAAAAAAGGTATTTATCGTTCCTAAAGGCACAAGGTAGGCAAGAGTCACTGTAGGAACACGACTGAATCTTAAACAAAGATACGCAGAGATAATCATAGAGGATATGCAAGCTAAAGGAGAAATTAGCATATAGTAAAATGTAGACAATAAAGACAAGATTCGCTGAGGAATAGTTGTAGACAACCCTAAGCCTGTAGCATTCCAAGGAATAGCTCGGAACGACTCCGAAAGGCGATTTTTGCCTCCTGCTGTGAAAATTTTAGAAAAAGGATTATCGTAGAATCCAAATTCAATTTCAGGGAACTCTTTCATATCAGAGTATTCACTAAGCTCTATACTTCCAGATTCTGTTTCGGAAAAGCGTATAACATCAAGTCCTATAGGAAGAGATGGTGTTGTAAATGCTAGTTTTCCCATGGTATAGATAGTTTTAGGATTTTTAATCCAAAACACCTGATTAAGGGTTAATGTTTTCTGCTCAATAGAAGAATAAAGTAGAACTGTTTGATCTTTAAGGTAGAGAGCGGGGACTTTGTCTTGAACTTTATCTAGAGTGCCTCTGTCCATATGTTCTTTAGTTGTGGATATTTGTTCACATATAGGATGTAGCCATTGGAAATTCGCATATAAAAGTAGTGTAATAATAAAACTCGAGCGAATCAAAGGAGCTGTTAAAGATTTCAAAGAGAGTCCGGAGGCTTGTAGGAGAAGGACTTCACGTTTATTTTGCATTGAAAACAGAGTGATAGTAGTTGCTACAGCAACTAGCTGGGGAATGAGAAATTCTGCTTTAAGAGCTATCTGTGATAGGTAATAGAGAATAGAAAGCTTTAACGATGCCCCTGAGGCTAGAGAGGTAGTATTCCCTTTGATAGTATGAAGAGAGTGATGAATAGAGGCATAAAAAACAAAAGCTAATACAATTAATGATACTAAGGAAAACCAAAACTTGGTTAATACATAACGTTTCCAAATATACATGACTTATGCATAACCCCTATTTTCTCGATATGCTTTGATAGCAAAAACAATCCAAGAAACTACCTGAGGGAAAATAAACAACATAAGAGCAGGAAATAGAGAGGACGTGTTTTTGCCAACTATTAATAAAATCAAATCTATAACGGGGAAAATACAATAAAGAGTTATTGATTTGCGAAATCTTGGCTTATAGGTTCCTAAAACCATGCCAGAATAGGTAAGAGTAATACAGAGCAAACCTATACCGATTCTTCTTAAGGTTTCGGGTAGATATGTACGACTAAATGATTGTTTTACAAGTTGCTTCCAGGGTAAATAATCAGTCCGTGTTTTCATGTAAGATTTTCCAGCAAATAACGTTGAAGTTATCTTAGGAATTAACATTTCATCTAAGGTCTCTATATAGTATTCTTTAGAATTCGAAGAGCGTTGATCTGTCAATGTGGAGGGTAGCTTTGAGATCATAACAACACCCCGTGCTTGTACAGTATCATTAGCAACATCGGGAATGATAGTTTTAATAAGCCCAACATTAGCAATTTCTTTATCTCTTTTTAAAGCAATAATTACATTATCAAATTTACTTTTGGCACAATGATCCACAGTAATAAAAATACGATTGCTTTCTTTCTTCTGTAGTGTCTGGAGTAATAATGTCGGAGAAGTCATGGCCATATTGGCAATTTCTTTACAGGTTTGAAAACGACAAATAGAAGCTAATTCAGAACACGTGTAAAAATTTACACAACAAATGGCGCAAGAAACCATAAGAACCGGAAAAGTGATGATCACTTGGGAAGCTCCAGATGCTTTAAGGAAGGTGATTTGGTTATTATCAGACAGTCCTCGAAAAAGCGTAAAAGCAGAAATAAAGCAAGAAATAGGAAGAATAAAGGGCAATAAGTAGGGAATCTGGTAAGCTGTTAGTCGCAAAACTGTTGGATAAGGAACATCTTTTGCTATGTAACTAACGATTTCTTGAAGAGAACTAATAATAGAAATACAGATAAGGCTCAGTGTGCAAAAAGTCATAGTTTTTAAATAACGGAAAATTAAGACTTTCCATAAAATGGGCATAGCGTACCTGGTATCAGGAGTTCTTCAAGGTTAAGGACAAAGTAAGCATATATCTGTAAGTCGATAAGCCTTAAAGTATTTGTAATGAATTTATACGGACATGTATTTAGATTATGTTATCTTGTCTACTCAGAAATGATAAGCGATTAGAAGTTTTTTTTTCTGCTTTAGATATGAAAAAAAGCTATCTACTCGCTTTATCAGGAGGAAGTGATTCATTATTTCTCCTATATCTTCTTAAATCTCGCGGAGTCTCTTTTACTGCTGTTCATGTAGATTATGGATGGAGAGAGTCCTCTTATCGTGAAGCTGAGGAGCTTAAGCTTAGATGTCAAGAAGAAGGTGTTCCCCTTATAGTCAAGCATGTTCCTCCCGAATATAAAACATCAAAAGATCCAGAAAATACTGCAAGGCATTATCGCTATGTATTATTTTGTAAAATTTGTCGGGAAGACAATCTTGCAGGGATCTTTTTAGCTCATCATGCTAATGATCAAGCAGAAACCGTTTTAAAACGAGTGCTAGAGGGAGCGAATTTAGGAAATTTAAAAGGGATGACGAGAGAAGCATCTTATAATGGAATCCCTCTTTTAAGGCCTTTATTACATATCCCCAAACAGGTTTTAATTAATACTTTAGATGCTGAAAATATTTCCTATGTTCATGATGTAACAAATACTGATGAACGGTATCTACGTGCTAGAATGCGTAATAAGATATTTCCTTGGTTAGAAGAAATTTTTGCTAAAAACATCACGCAACCTTTACTAACACTCGCTCAAGATTCTGAGGAACTTGCCTGTTATATGAGACAACAAGCGCAACCCTTTCTTGAAAATATACGGCAAGAACATACAACTTGGTCTATTGAAATTCCTAAACCATTGATAGAACAAGTTTTTCTTGCTAAGTGGGTGTTTAAGGAGTTCTTTTATAAGGTTGGTATTGTTGCCTCAAGGCATTTTTTACAAATGGTTTATGATCATTTGAGCCGTAATTTGCCAGCAGAAATGCGACTTCGAGATAAAAGAGTCATCGTAAAAGCTGGGGTAGTAATGATAGAATAGAAAGTATATAATGATGGTTCTTATACTGTATTTGAAGATGATGAGTAGTAGGTCATTGTATAAGCAGATTTTCATATTTTTTATTTTATAACTTGGTTTTATAAACAAAATAATAAAAAATATGCTACATTAAATAATTACCTGTCTGATTGATTAGCTTAGTTGTGTAGTTTATGTCTAAAGATAAAAAAATGAAGCCCGAATCGAAAAAAAATTTTCCTACGGTATTTTTTTTCCTTCTATTTGGTGTAATTTTCGGCGTGATTGCTGTTCAAAATTTTCTAGTTGCCAAGAAAGCCCGGGTTAGTTTTAGCCATCAGCTAGAGCATTTAGTAAATTTAAAATTGATTTATCCTGAAGATAGTAGAAAAATTGCCCTAAATGATAATTTAGTGTCGTTTAGTGGGCGTTTTCGTGAATCTCCAACAGCTGAAAGTCAGCTGCGCTATCATTACTTAGAGTTGATAGATCAAAAACATCAATTAGAGTTTGATCTTCAGGAAGCGAGTAAGAATGTCGATCATCTTGCAAAAGAGGTGGAGAGCTCTGTTTTGTGGTTTTCTGCAATTTCTGGGTTCCCAATTCCTGAAACAGGTTATTTGATATCTCCTAGTGTGGAATTAGGAAAATCTTCTTTAGGAGCTCTTGTTATTCATGGTTCGAATAATTTCCAAATTATCAATTTGCGTTCTTTAGAGCAACGTTATCAAACACTTCCTCGATCTAGTGAAACTTTACGTACGTTTGGTTCCGATTTATATGAGCTTATTGGGAAATATCTATCCCCTGCTTTGGGCATAGGTTCTGAGAGTGTAAAGCGTGAACTAAAAGATTTTTATCAACAGGTTGAGCTTTCTCTGACTCAGTTAATAGATGCTGAACAACTAAGTGTTCTTTATGAGAAAGTTTTATCTTCTCTACAGAGGATTTCTACATCACTAGTTTTATCTGATAGAGGAGACCATTTTGGACAATTGCGTTCTGTACGTTTATATCGTGAAGAACGTAGTAAATATGAGAAACTTATAGAAGATAGTCAAATTAATCAAGCACAGTTAGATAAGCTTCGTGGCGAGCTTAGCCAGGTTGTTTGGTATTTTAATAACCAAGAGCTATCTTCTCGAGCATTGGAAAAACAAGACCCTGAGGTATTTGCTCATTGGTTTTCTGGAGCTAAACAAGAGTGGGAAGGATTCTCTAGCAACCGTGCTTTAACTTTCAAGGCTCCGGATCAGCCACGGAATTTAGTATTAGAGAAAACATTTAAGAGTGAAGAGCCTGCACCGCATTACATAGGATACCTGTTTACTTTCTTACCTATTATACTTGTGCTTGTCTTTGTCTATTTTGTCTTTTCGAGACAAATGCGTGGTATGAACGGTTCAGCAATGTCTTTCGGGAAATCTCCAGCGCGCTTGTTAATGAAGGGGCAGAACAAAGTCACTTTTGCTGATGTTGCTGGTATAGAAGAGGCAAAAGAAGAATTAATAGAAATCGTAGACTTCCTTAAGAACCCTACGAAATTTACCAGTTTAGGGGGAAGAATCCCTAAAGGCGTGTTGTTAATAGGGCCTCCAGGAACAGGAAAAACTTTAATAGCTAAAGCTGTTTCTGGAGAAGCTGACCGACCATTTTTTTCTATAGCCGGATCTGATTTTGTAGAGATGTTTGTTGGTGTTGGAGCTAGTCGTATTCGTGATATGTTCGAACAGGCTAAGAGAAACGCTCCTTGCATTATTTTCATTGATGAGATCGATGCTGTAGGTCGTCATCGAGGCGCTGGTATAGGCGGCGGCCATGATGAACGTGAGCAAACATTAAACCAATTACTTGTAGAAATGGATGGCTTCGGCACTAATGAGGGTGTTATCCTTATGGCTGCAACTAATCGTCCTGATGTTTTAGATAAGGCCTTATTACGTCCTGGACGTTTTGATCGTCGTGTGGTTATGAATTTACCTGATATTAAGGGTAGATTTGAAATTCTTTCCGTACATGCTAAGAGAATCAAATTGGATCCTACAGTAGATCTTATGGCAGTAGCACGAAGCACTCCCGGAGCTTCAGGAGCGGATTTAGAGAATTTATTAAATGAGGCCGCTCTTCTTGCTGCGCGTAAGGATCGTACTGCAGTGACTGCTGTAGATGTTGCCGAAGCTCGTGATAAGGTTCTTTATGGTAAAGAGCGTCGTAGCTTAGAAATGGATGCTGAAGAACGAAAGACAACAGCCTATCATGAATCAGGTCATGCGGTTGTGGGACTTTGTGTTCAACATGCAGATCCTGTGGACAAAGTTACTATTATCCCTAGAGGTTTATCTTTAGGAGCTACGCATTTTCTTCCCGAGAAGAATAAACTTAGCTATTGGAAAAAAGAGTTGTTTGATCAATTGGCTGTTCTTATGGGAGGCCGAGCCGCAGAAGATATCTTTTTAGGGGATATTTCTAGTGGTGCTCAGCAAGATATTTCTCAAGCTACGAAATTGGTTCGTAGTATGGTCTGCGAGTGGGGAATGAGTGAGCAATTAGGTACTGTAACTTATGATGAGCGTTCAGATACCTCTACGGGTTATGGCTCTTATCATGAGAAAAGTTATTCAGAGGAAACTGCAAAAGCTATTGACAGTGAGTTGCGTTCCTTATTGGATGCTGCATACCAGCGCGCGTTAACAATCATCAGAGAACATCGTGATGAAGTTGAATTGATGACTCAGATGTTAATAGAGTTTGAAACTTTAGACGCTAAAGATGTTAAAGAGATCATGGATCACACTTGGGATCCAGAGAAAAAACGAACACGTTTAAAAGAAGAGGGTATGATGTTTAAGAAAGTTTCTGACGATTTACCTCCTCCTCCTCCTCAAGAAGATGCTATGAAAGATGGTACGTTAAAACTAAATAACACCACTACATAATCTATAGATTAGGTAATGATATGAAAAGAAAAGCCCCTTAATTAGGGGCTTTTTTTATCTTTTCAAAAAGATCTAAAGAAAAACAACAAAGGAAAAGATGGAAATTACTCACTGAGAGTAGCTTTATGGCTGAGTTTGTACTGTCCTTTTTCGTTGATGCTTAACAGCTTAACAGTTAGGGTGTCTCCCTGTTTAACGAAATCACCAACGTTGTCTATACGTTGTTTAGAAAATTCAGAAATATGGCAAAGACCTTCTTTACCAGGGAGGATTTCAACAAAGGCTCCAAAAGGGACAATAGATGTTACGCGACCTTCGTAAATCTTACCAACTTCAACTTCACCAACTAAGCCTTCAATAATAGATTTAGCTTTCTCTATTGCTTGCGGTGAAGAAGCAGAAATACTGACAAGACCCGAGTCATTAATATCAATTTGTACTCCAGCTTCTTCAATAATTTGACGAATCTGCTTACCCCCGGGTCCAATAACAGTAGCGATCTTATTAGGCTTAATTTGCATTGTTTCAATGCGAGGAGCGTATTGGGATAAGTCTGTTTTAGGAGCCGCAAGAGCTTGTTTCATGGTTTCAAGAATATCTTGACGACCATCTTTAGCTTGGGCTAGGGCAGCTCGCATAATAGCAGGAGTAATGCCTTCTACTTTAATATCCATTTGAAATGCTGTAATTCCTTCGGTATTTCCAGCAACTTTGAAATCCATATCGCCTAAATGATCTTCTAATCCGGAAATATCTGAGAGAATAGTTACATGGTCATCATCTAACATTAATCCCATGGCTATACCAGCTATAGGAGTTTTAATAGGAACTCCGGCATCCATTAAAGCTAAACAACCTCCGCAAACAGATGCCATAGATGAAGAACCATTAGATTCAGTAATATTGGATTCTATTCGGATAGTATAGGGGAACTTCATAGGATCGGGTAGGGTGTGACTTAATGCTTTTTCAGCAAGTTTACCGTGACCGATTTCCCTTCTTCCTGGGGAGCCGATCCTTCCTACTTCTCCAACAGAGAAGGGGGGGAAGAAGTATTGTAAATAAAATTTGGCTAGTCCTTCACCATTTAAGTCTTCATAACGTTGGGCCATGGCTTCACTACCTAAAGTACAGACGGCCATAGTTTGAGTTTCTCCCCGAGTAAATAAACAACTGCCGTGAGTTCTTGGGAGGAAAGATGTATCAATAGAGATAGGACGAATAGTAGTTACAGAACGTCCATCAGAACGTACGCCTTGTTCACGTATCAAACTACGCATGAAGTCAGATTTTGCTTGCTTAAAAGCAATTTTAATATTGAACGCAGTGAAAACTTCATTTTCTTCTTGGAGTTGTTCTATGATTTCATTTTCTAATTGTTTTGAAGCAGCTTCAAAAGCTTTCTTTTCCTTAATTTTCAGGAGGTCAACAAACTTTCCTTCCACAAGTGTGTTTACAGCAGATAGGACTTCCTCTGGAAGAGAAACAATTGGACTTGTATTCTTTTCTTTACCTATTTGTTTTTGCCAATCCTTTAATGCTTTGCATATAGTGACAATGTGTTTGTGACCAAACTCAATAGCTTCGATAACCTGATCTTCTGTAAAGAAGTCACAGTGTCCCTCGATCATTAGAATAGCATTTTCTGTTCCTGCTAACACGAGTTCCATTCTGGAAATATCCATTTCAGCCTTTGTTGGGTTAACTACCCAACGATTGTTCACAAAGCCAACACGAACACCAGCTACAATACTAGTCTGAGGAACATCAGAAATTGCTAAGGCTGCAGAAACACCACAAATTGCTATAGGGTCGGGAAGAGTTACTCCGTCGTATGACCACACGTAAGATAAAATTTGAATATCCTGCATTAACCGGTTAGGTAACGAAGGACGCATGGAGCGATCTATTAGGCGAGAAGTTAAAATTTCTCTTTCTGTTGGGCGGCCTTCCCTTTTAATAAACCCACCTAAAGTTTTTCCTATAGAAGAAAACTTTTCTTGATAGTCAACTCTTAAAGGTAGAAAGTCGACAGCTTCCTCAAGGTTAGCCGCACAAACAGATGAAAAGACCCATGTTTCTTGCATGCGAGCAAGAACTGCGCCGTTAGCCTGACGAGCTATTTTCCCCGTTTCAAATACTAATGTCTTGCCTTCTTCAAGGGTAACAGAAATAGTTTCAAATGTCATGAAGGTCTCCTAATTAGATTTTTTTGTCGGGGAAAATAAATAAAAGATTATTTTCTTAGATTTAATCTTGAAATTAAATTTTTATATCTTTCGGTGTCTGTAGAGTTAAGATACTCTAAGAGCTTTCGTCTTTGTCCTACCAACTTAAGCAGGGCTAGTCGAGAATTTTGGTCTTTAGGAGATCTCTTGAGGTGTTCTTTTAGTTCTGTAATGTGTTCTGTTAATATGGCGATTTGCACATCTGCTGAACCGGTATCCTTTTCATGAAGTTGAAATTTTTTTGTAATTTCTTCTTTAGTTCCCTTATCCAAAGACATTGGATGTCTCCTTAAAATAAAATAATTGCCGCAAAAGCCAATTATACTTGAGAAGTTTGTTAATGTACACCTTTTGGTATAGTGAGACGGGTTTTTTTGATTTGAAAATAAAAATTCTACGTTTTTGATCTGATTGAAAAATGGTCGTTAAACTAATATGACGACTTTTTACTATTTCTTATTAGGGAATTTTTTTCTTATAATCCGATGCAAAAAGTAGTTTTGAGTTATCTAATATAAAGTCTATGAATATAGAAAAAGATATATTTTTTATGAATCAGGCTCTTAAAGAGGCTCGCCAGGCTTATGATGAGGACGAGGTTCCTGTGGGCTGTGTGATTGTAAAAGATAATAAAATCATTGCTCGAGGTCATAACACGACGGAAAAACTTCAAGATTCGACAGCTCATGCTGAAATTTTATGCATTGGAGCTGCGGCGCAATATTTAGAGAACTGGCGTTTAGTTGATACTGTGCTCTATTGTACTCTTGAGCCTTGTTTGATGTGTGCCGGAGCTATACAACTGGCTCGCATTCGTAGAATAGTTTGGGCAGCCCCTGATTTGCGTTTGGGAGCAGGGGGGAGTTGGCTCAATGTTTTTAAAGAAAAACACCCATTTCATCAGGTGGAGTGTTTCTCCGGAATTTGTTGTGAAGAGGCTGAGCAATTAATGAAACAATTTTTTATAGGGAAGCGAAAAGAGAAAAATGAAAAATAAAATTCATGAGTTGTTGAATCGGCTTTATGAAAATCAAAAATCTCGTTTACAAAACGTGGGGGAACAAATCATTCCTAATTTAACTTCGGATGATGTGTTGCAACCCATGGATTTTTCTTTATTGGAAGAAAACCCTTTTTTCCGTTTTGAAGAGGGGGTTCTTTCCGGATTAGGTGAAGCTAGAGCAGCAATTTTAGCTTTATTTTCTGATGAAGCTTAAAAGATTCGAGATATTCTGTAGGGGTTAGGAATTTTTTCTTTATAGCAAAACAGAATGCCCAGCATTAATGAGAGCATAGATCCGAAGAATAATGCAAAGGCTCCAGAAAATAGTAGGATCAGGAAGTAAAATGCTGCCAAAACTACAAATCCCCATTTACGCGATAGGGTAATTGGGAAGGGGTGAAGTCCAAGGCGTTTTTCAGGATCTAGGAAAACCCAAATGAGCACAAGCGCGCTAATTAAACATTCAGGTCCGAATAGGGCTTGCGAACTATGAAATAATTTGAGACATGCCCACACCACTACTCCTGTTATTAGGATTTGACTGGTAACAAGAATAAGAAAAGTTATCGATCCTAGTTTTCGAATAATGTGGTTAGTTGCTTTATAGAAAAAGGTAAAACCTAATACATTTCTCACAAGTAAACGTTGTGTTATGTCCATGCAGCCCTCTTTATCGATGCATAGAGAGTCGGCTGTAATAAGGGGATAGGTAATAAACTGCCAAAAATTATGTTTATGAATCCCTGCAGTGGACAGAGCTAGAGTTTCGATGATTCCTGGAATACCGAAAAACCTTTTCATCAGGTATGAAAGTAGAGGAGATATACACGAAGTTATTAAGATAAACGAAGGAAGCTGTCTAAGTACCTGAGTGAGAAACGGGTTTTTATTATGTTTATCTGGGAAGATAACCCTCATGGAGGTTTGACCTGATTCTTTTCTTTTTAGTAATGCCTTATATTAGATTATGGATTGTTTTATTAGAAGTCATTAAATAATTAATCAGATGGAGATGTCGTTAGATTTGCTTTAATAGTATATTCTTTTAATGAAGATAGGAGAGCTGTAGTTGCTTGCAATAACTTCATAGACTCTGTAGAAGTTGCATTCACTGCCTTTTGATTTGCTTGGGCTCTTTGTTGTGCTGCGGAAAGCTCTTGTTGGATAAGCTGTCGGTTGGCAGAGATTTGTTGGTTTGAAGTTTGGTATGCTTGGATTTCAGTTTGGTTTTTATACTCAGGCTTATCCTCATTAAAATTATCAGCTTTTTGAAGATCGGGGACTTTTAATAAGGGTAGGTTGATTAGCTCTTTTGTTTTCTTTTGTTGAGCTATCGTATTATCTTGTAACACTGCCATGATCGATTTTCCGAATTCTGTAGTCGATGTAGATAACTGTAGCATAACGGAAATACAGAAGTAGATGGCTGAGGGTTTATTAATTACAATGCTATCAGAAACAACTTTGGTCGATGGGGGAACTACTGTAGGGATTTTATCCACATCTGGTGCTATAGAATAGACGTTCATTATGCTAAGTTCCTTATAATTAAATGTTAGCTATCAAGCTCACAATTTGTGAGAATGTTTGAATTAAAGCCTGACCAACTTGTAGAGACTGTTGGATAATGTTATTATTGGTATTCAAGTTACTTGAAATCACTTGGGAGCTATTTCCTAGTCCTGAAATTTGGTTTTGTAGTGCTTGTCTAGAAGCTCCAACAGCTTGGTTCGTTGCTTGAACATCTTGCAAGAATGCTGATGAGTTATCGTTTAATTTATTTTTAGGGATAGTTGTGTATTGGTATAAAGCTTCTTGGTTGTTTAAAAAAGTTTGAGCAGAAGCATTAGATTGAAGTTCTTGAGCGATAATAGATAAGTTGTCTTGAGCGACCAATACAGATTGGTATACATAGTACACGGTAATAATCAGTGGATTGGAATCTTTAGCAAATTTTGCAATAATTTCGTCAGCTGTTGCTGTATTGGGACCGCCTGTGATAGATGTTCCTGGAATATTGATAGCGGCTCTTGGGTTAGCTTGCAGTGGTGTAGAAGATAACCACATAATTTCCTACCTATATTATCTTTAATTAACTTTAAGTTGTTTTCCTACTTGCTTATGAAGGAGGTTTATTTAATTGGTTTACTGTACTTCCAATAGAACTGGTTGTCTTTAAGAAGGAAGAATCTTGTGAGGCTAATTGTTGGATGATGTTGATATTCGTAGATGCATGTGAGAGAATAATTTGTCCATTTTGTCTAGCAGTAACCAATTCATCTTGAATATTTGATCTTTGAGCAGAGTAGTTTTGGTTTTGGTTTTGTACACGAGTAATTTCGTCTTCTTTAGCCCCAGCGCTTACCACAGCAAATTTGATTTGATTAGTTGCTTGGTTTAATTGTTGTTGGATATTAGTATTATCATTTAATTGTTGTGATTGAGTCAGAACTGTTTGTTGTCGAATTTCAATTGCTTGTAAAAGAAGCTCGTAAATGCTAAAAAGCAAAGCTCCAATAGGAGGTGTGTTTAATGGATCCAAGGGGGGAAGTTGAGTAGCCTGCGTCGCTTCTCCAGATGCTATTGAAGCTGTAGATGTAGTGCTAATGGGTTGTATTGCCATAATGGAAAATTTTTTTGTTTTGTTTAGTTTTATTTTACCAATAAACAAAACGTTTTATTAAATAATAAATTCAACAAACGCTTAGTTTGTTTATTAAGTTGTTTTCCTTTAGCGACAAATAAAATTAAAAAATTTTGCGAGGAAAGTAAAAAAGTTTTTATCTCTAAAATTTAGAGTTTCTAAAGAAAATGAAGGACTTGCTATCAATCGGTGAACACTAGGTTGCTTGATTGAGAATAGCGGCCTTTAGCTAGCGAGGAGAAGGAAGTGTCTGGAAACGAACGTGATGACGGTGCAGGAACTTTCGATGAGGATGTGAGTGCTTATGTACTGGTGACTTGCGCGCATGCGTCTTCAGACGGCAAGATGAAAGTGGAGATGACCTATGAAGGAGATCCCGCTGTAATTAGCTATTTATTAACTAAAGCTCATGACTCTTTAGAAGAGTCCTAGGCGTATTCTTGTATGGGATTTGAGGCCATGCACGTTTTTAATAAGCGTCTTTATCGAAAAGTGTACCAAGGATTTAGGTGGGGAACTTTGTTGGGAAGGTGTAGATCTTTCTCAATAGAATGGGTGTTTCTATCGTCTATGATTTTGATTTTCAGTGGATTAGGTTGTGCTTCTATAGTTGATGCCACTTTATTTCTACTGACTATGTTTTTTTCTGCTCTAGCATTAGTTGCGTCTGTATATTTTCGTTTTTGGGGATACGGTATCGTGTCCTGTTTATTTTTATCAGTATATTACTACAAATATATCAACGTAAGTTCTTCATTATTATGGGATTTAGGATTGTTTTTATCCTTTTTATTATCTTGGGGAATTTTTGTTTTTGGTATTTCCTTTGTTGATGAAGAAAATAACGAACAACAACAGAAATATGATCAACTAGCGAATGAGTATAGTGAGATACAAATATCTTATGATAAAGCAGTTCATGATAAATCTATAGCGTGTGAATTTTTAGAAAAACGTGCATATGCTTTAGAATCTGAGCTTAAAGAGTGCCGAGCTTTGCTAGATGATTCTTGTAAGAGACAAGAACATATGGCTTTGGATTTGCAAATTCTTGCTGATCAGAAAAACAGTTGGCTAGAAGATTATGCTGTTTTGCATAATGAATATGTACGTCTGGTAGCTGGAGATGAGACTACTTCTGTATTTTCTTGGGTATCTGGGAAAGACACAGTTTCAGATAGAGAGGACCAGGGAACTGAGTTATGGTTACGTGCTTTACAAGAAAAAGACGAAAAAATGACGTCTCTGGAAAATGAGCTTATCGAAGAAAAACTATTGAGGAAGAGTTTAGAAGATCGATGTGACGGTTTTAAAGCATATGTTCAGGAAGTAGAGCAATTACGATTAAAGTTAGAAGAACTGCAGAATCTTTTAAATCAAAAGGATGAAGAAATTATAAAGTTGCATGCTTTTATAAAAGAACAAGAAACTGCTATTAAAATACCGGCTGCTAACCATGAAATTAAGTCCTACAAGAATAAATACATTCAATTGCGGGGACAGTTTGCAGAAAAAACTGAAATTTTAACAGAAGTTCGTAAAGAGCTTTTCTTAGTTCGAGAAAAGTATCTTGCCCTACAAAAACAAGAGGAAAATGTCTCTAGCTTTACAGACATGAGAGACATTGAGATAATTCAGAATCTTCTAGAGCATATAGAATCTCTGGAAGAAGAGATTATTTCTCTAGAAGAGTTAGTATCTCGTAACCTGTCTCAGTAATAAGTAGGGTGTGTTCCCACTGTGCGCTAGGTTGATTGTCGCAAGTTCTTGCTTCCCAATGGTTTTTAGGATCTATAACCCCTTCTTTTTTCCCTACGTTGATCATCGGTTCTATGGTAAATATCATACCAGGAGCTAAGGGTATAGCACTACGGTTCCTGTAATGCGGGACATAAGGGTTTTCATGGAATTTTATACCCACACCGTGACCTACAAACTGATCTACTACAGAAAATCCATAACTATCCGCACAAGCTTCTATGGCTTCGCCGATTTCGTATAGAGGTACATTGGGCTTTAACCTGGCAATTGCTGCGTTCAAACAATCTAAAGATGCTTGACAGACGCGTTTTTTTATCTCGGAGACCTCTCCAATCATTACCATATTGCTACAGTCTCCGTAATACCCATCAACAATACAAGAAACATCGATATTCATGATATCGCCGTTTTTTAAGGGGGTATTGTTAGGAATGCCGTGGCAGATCACTTCATTAAGTGAAGTGCAAATCGTTTTCGGGAAAGGAGGAGAACCGTAATTTAGAGGTGCTGGAATTGCGTCACATTCTTTATGTAATTGACGGGAGAGTTGGTCCAGGTCCTCTGTAGTCACGCCTTCTTTAGATGCTTTGCAAAGAGCATCAAGTATATGCGCAGTTACTTGACAGGCATAGCGGATTTTTTCGATTTGTTTTGGAGTCTTTAAAATAATATCGTATTGCGAAGCGTAATATTGTTTTTGTTGTTCCCAAGATATTTGAGGGGTCTGGGGATGGCAATATTTCCATTTGCGTTTGCTTCCACGCCAGTAGGGATCAGTTCTTTTCATTTATCTACACTACTTAATATAAAATCCTATGTTAAATGCTATTGAAATACCCTTAAGCATGAGGTTTGCAGACATTAATAATAACGCAATGCTGAATAATCTTTCTAAGGCTACTAAGCCGGAAGATCCCAGAATGCGATTAAAAAAGCTCGAACTTAGTAAAGTAAATACTGAAAGTATCCAAGCAATTATCATAGCACTGAAAATAATTTCTTTAGATAACAAAGCTTCTTCCATATAGCTGAGTAAAGACGTGATTACAGCAGGGCCAGTGATTACAGGAAAAGCCAGGGGAAAGAAGATAGGCTCTGATTGTGGTTCAGATGAGTCTGATTCTACTGGTGGGGGTACAAGCATCATTTTCAATGAAACGGAGAATAGTAGAACCCCTCCAATAAACTGAAATGCGTACAGGGAAATGTCAAGAAATTGGAAAAATTTTCTTCCGAAAGTGACAAAAAGTAGTAGGGTAACAAGAGCAAAAATACATTCTCGGAGAATGATACGCTGTTGCCTTTTGGCAGAGAAGCGCTTTAACAGAGATACGAAAACAGGAACAGATCCAGGAGAATCAAAAAGTACGTAAAATAACAAGCTAAGATTAATCAGAGTTAGCATAAAATGTCTCTTTTATAAGAAGGCGAGTTGTAATCCGGACATGAGTAGCTGAGTACCCACGATCGTTGCGAACAGACCAAGTACTGTTTGGGTAGCAAGGAGTACCTTTGCCTTATCTTTTCCTCCGCTGACAAAAACTTGTAAGATTATAGTGGTTAGAGAAATAAAGACCCAAGAAAGAATGAGAATAAGAGAAATTGAAGCGAAGCTGTAACGTTTCCCTACCAAAATACAACAAGCTGCTAGCCAAGAAGGACCGATCATTAGAGGTAAAGCGATGGGTGTTACCATAGATAGGGCGGAGGGAGTAGTAAAGCCTTTCCAACTATTTTCTCTACTTAGATTTAAAATAGCCCTCATTCCCGTCAACGTGACGGCAAGACCTCCTACAACTTGTATTGCACATAGGGGAGTTTTCAATACATACAAGGTGCCCAAGGCTGCTTCATATAAAGCAAACATGCTAAAAAGGGCGAATATGCTTTCTCGTACTAGCAGTGACAAGCGTTCCTTTCTTGAGTAACGCGCCAGTATGTGATTTAACACTAAAACATTAGTTAAGGCATCGGCTGCTAACAATAATACACAAGCTTGAGGTAATAAAAAATAAAAAGTGTCCATGGGGAGAATTTTTATATGCTAGGGCTATTATTTTTCAAGGTAATCAACTAAAGTGTGGAGAAACATGAAAAATAGGATCGATAGCTAAAATATCTTATGATCGATAAATCGATAGTTGAAAGCATAAAACTCTATACTAAACCTTTTTCCTCCATTCTTTTATTTGGTCCTCCGGGTGCTGGTAAAGATTTATTAGGAAATTTTATAGCACACGGTGGTAGCCAAGTTTATGTTTCTTTAGGAGATATTTTCCGTTGTTATCCTATAGAGTCTCCTATTCGCCAACTTTTTCATAAATATGCAGTTTCCGGATCTTTGATCCCCGATGAAGATGTTGTTGCTGTTTGGAACTACTATGTTCAGGGGTTGATAGCTACTGGGAAATTCCTTCCAGATCGTCAGGATTTACTTATTAGTGGGCTTCCGAGAACGGTAGATCAAGCAAAGTTTCTCGATTCCTATATTAATGTACGTCATGTAATTATTTTAGAAGTGCATGAAGAAGCTAAGTTACTCGAACGCACTCAAAATTCTCTCTATAGTAAGGGAAGAATTAATGAAGTTGGTATTGAAGTATTGCAAAAGCGTTTGCAGTCCTATCAAAAAGACATAGATGCGATTATTCAACATTATCCCATTCACAAGGTGTCGCGCATTAGTGCTGAGCAGAAGCCAATGGAAGTTCTTCGAGATGTTTTATCTCGTCTTGCTCACGTTTTTTCTCATCCTGGCAGACCTGTGAATTAGATGGGTATATCTGATCTGGAGAGAAACTGACCATTTTATCCGCCAAGTTTGGATAGCGCTTTAGGATAGCTTGTAACAAGGTGTCGATTAGATTTTTATTTAATGGCTCTTGAGATTTCGACAATAGAGGGAGTGTGATTTTCCATTGAAGAAATTCGTCTTTAATGATTTTAGGTGTGTCGTGTGTAGCTTTAATATACGCTTGGAAGGATTTTTTAGGGTTTTTTTGGCAATAGTTAATGCTTCTTTGAAGAGCTATTTGTATGGCCTCAACAACTTCTGGAGATGTGGCTTTCGTATTTTTTTTTCCACATAGAAGGAGCTGAGGCCCTGTAGGAAGACCGTAGGAATCAGAGAGGAAGCAGCCTACAGGCATTCCCAATGTTTCTAGTTTCACGCCTTCTATATTGTAAAAAGCTCCATAGAGGAAATCTATTTTTTTCAATAACATTGGAGAGATTAAATCTGAGCTTATATTTCGTACTTCCGAGGGAACAACACCGTGTAGACGTAATGTCTCTAGTAAACAGGCAAGATCGCGTGAGTTGTTTAAACAGAATCCTAAAACTTTATTATTTAAATCTTCTATTTTTGAAATATTACTTTCTTTCCTATAGATAAACCCTTGTAGTGTAGAGTCGATTAAAGACCCGACTATTTGTATAGGAGCTCCTTTTAGAGAAGTTTTTATTATTCCAAGAGCGTGGTATAGGGTAAGATCTACCTGTTCAAATAGAACATGGGGAATAACAGCACCTGCATCTGTACTTTTTTGAATATGTAAATCTATACCTTGATCTCGGAAAAATCCTTTGGATACTCCTACATATAGAGGGATATGGTTAGGGTTAGGAGTCCAGTCTAAAAGTAAAGTTATAGGGGTGAGATTACTGTGGTGTACTTGCTTAGTTTTAAGCTTCCATAGAGGTAGAATGAGTAATGGGATGAGTAAACAAGCGAATTTTTTATTAGGCAGTCTATATTTCTTTGTTGTTTTTTCTATGCGAAAGAGAGCAAAGGTCAGTTTCTCAATTAGTAAAATGCTTTGAAAGAGAGTAAATGTGAGAAGGGTTAAAGCAAACAATCCTGCAAAGGTCATTTCCATATCATAGTTTCTTCGACTTTCTAGAATAAGAATCCCTAAACCAGATTGTGAAGCTACCCACTCTCCAGCTATTGCTGCAAATCCTGCAGATCCCATAGCAATTTTGAGTCCTGAAAATATATGAGGAAGAGCATGGGGGAGACGTAGCTTAGTGAAAATTTGTTGTTTTGTTGCTTGATGTAAAATAAATTGCTCTAGAAGTTCTTCAGGAGTTGATGTTATCCCTTGATAAATCGTGATTGTTAATGGGAAAAATACTGTAAGCGCTGTTGGAACAATCACGGCATTCAATCCCCAGCCAAACCATAGTACGATTAGAGGTGCTAGGGTAAACATGGGTGTACATTGCACAAATATGAAGAATGGGTTCAGGAGATCTTTTGCTGGTTTATAGGCTAGCATAAGGATTACGAGTCCTATAGACAATAATAGGGCTAAAAAGAATCCCCCTAAAATCCCTTGGAGAGTATACCAGGAGGAAGAAAAAATAAGATTTATAGAATTTAAAAAATTAACAGCTATTTTCGATGGTGGAGGGCATAAAAAGGAAAAGGAGGGATTATTTTTAGCAAAATACTCCCAAAACAAAAGTAAAAATGAAGTAGTTAGACAATAACATAAAAGTTTTTTTTTCATTTTGTAAATGTAGAGGGGAAAATAAAAGGGAATCATAGGGGAATAGAATATATGCGGCAAGAAAATGATAGTTTAGGAATCATAGAAGTCCCTGAAGACAAGTTGTATGGAGCACAAACAGCGCGTTCTCAGAAGTATTTTTCCTGGGCTCCTGAGGTTATGCCTCAAGAAGTTATTCGAGCGTTAGTATGGATTAAAAAATGTGCTGCTAAGGCAAATCGTGATTTAGGTTTTCTAGATTCAAAATATTGTGACATGATTGTTTCTGCTTCTGATGAGATTATAGCAGGAAATTTTGATGAGCATTTTCCTCTAAAAGTTTGGCAGACAGGTAGTGGAACGCAATCAAATATGAATGTGAACGAGGTGATTGCGAATCTAGCTATTCAACGTCACGGTGGTGTTTTAGGTAGCAAAACACCAATACATCCTAATGATCATGTAAATAAATCCCAATCTTCCAATGATGTGTTCCCAACAGCTATGCATATTGCTGCAGTGATTAGTTTGAAGAAGAAATTAATTCCCGCTCTGGATCATTTACAGCGAGCGTTAGATGCTAAGGTTGCGGAATTTCGAGACTGTGTCAAGATCGGCAGAACACATTTAATGGATGCTGTTCCTATGACATTAGGGCAGGAATTTTCTGGTTACAGTAGCCAAATACGTCAATGTTTAGAGAGAGTGGCTTTTTCTCTTACACACATGTATGAATTGGCCATAGGAGGAACAGCAGTAGGAACAGGATTAAATGTTCCTGAAGGTTTCATAGATAAGATGATTTACTATTTGCGTCAAGAAACAGGAGAGCCTTTTATTGTCTCATCGAATTATTTTTCAGCATTATCGAATCACGATATTTTAGTACATGCTCATGGTGTTTTAGCTACTTTATCATGTGCTTTAACCAAGATTGCTACAGATTTAAGTTTTTTGGGATCAGGTCCTCGATGCGGTTTAGGAGAATTATTATTTCCTGAGAATGAACCGGGATCTTCGATAATGCCTGGGAAGATCAACCCGACGCAATGCGAAGCTTTGCAAATGGTGTGTGCTCAGGTTATTGGTAATAACCAGGCAATAATTGTTGGCGGAAGTCGAGGAAACTTCGAACTTAATGTAATGAAACCTTTGATAATTTATAACTTTTTACAATCTGTAGATATACTCTCAGGTGGTATGCAAGCCTTTTCTGATTATTTTGTTTCGGGTTTGCGAGTGAATAAGCTTCGACTTAAAGAATACTTAGATAACTCTTTGATGCTCGTTACTGCCTTAACTCCTGTTTTAGGTTATGATAAATGCTCTAAAATCGCTTTGAAAGCCTTTCATGAAAATCTAAGTTTAAAAGAAGCCTGTATGCAGATGGGCTACTTATCAGCAGAAGAGTTCGATCGTCTTGTTGTTCCCGAATCTATGGTGGGGAAACATTAATGAGACGACTTGCTCTCTAAATTAATTAGGGCTTGAGCGAATAAGAGAGCACTCTTCGTATTCGAAAAGATGTGATCAACACCAATAAGTTCATCTAAATGATAACGTTTAAGATCACTTAGCGGTGTTTTTTTTACTCCTGCTAAAAGTAAAAGCGTTCCCTGACGATCACACTCAAGGAAGAATTCTTCTAGAGCATGCATAGCAGATGCGTCAATTGTAGGTACGCGACTCATGCATAATATGAAGATTTTAGGAGGTTTCTCTATTTCATTTAGAAGATTTTTCAATCTATCGGCAATTCCAAAGAAAAATGGGCCGTTGATTTCATAAATTTCTGTATGAGCAGGAACTTCAGATTTAGAAAAGAGATCATCATCTTTTGTCTGCTTATTTTCATCAAAGAACTTTGCTGTGGATATCACGTCAGAAAGATCACTCATTTGTTTCATAAATAGAAACGCGGCTAACATCATACCTACCTGCACTGCAGAAGTGATTGTCGTCATAACCGTAAGAATAAAAACGGTTAGGAGAACAACAACGTCTTTTTTAGGTGCGGTAAATAAATGAATGAAGTGATGAATTTCACTCATATTCCAGGCAATAAGAATAAGGACAGCTGCTAAACAGGTAAGGGGGATTTTTACTGTTAAGGGTGCTAAGGCTAAAAGAATCACGCAAATAAAAGCGGAGTGAATTAATCCTGCAATAGGAGTAGTAGCTCCAGATTTAATACTTGCAGCTGTTCTTGATAAAGAACCCGTTACAGGCATTCCTGCAAAGAAAGATGTCGCGATATTAGCAATGCCTTGAGCTACGAGTTGGCAGTTAGATTGATGTCTCCATCCAGTCATACCGTCAGCTACTACAGCAGAAAGCAAGGTTTCTATTCCTGAAAGAACAGCAATGGTTAATGCATCTGGCATGAGTTGTAAAATCTTTGTCAGACTGAGATGAGGAAATGCAGGTAAAGGTATGGATTGTGGTAGAGCCCCATAACGACTGCCAATCGTTGGAATGTCAATTTTTAGTAACCAAACTAGTGTTGAAGCTACGATAATTGCTATCATAACTCCCGGGTATCGTGGTTTGTAATTACGGAAGTAAATCATGATGAGTAGAGTGAACAGCCCTACAGCAAAAGCTTTGCTATCCCACGTCCATAGGTAATCCCAATAAGCTATCCATTTAGCAATAAAATCTGTAGGGATAGTATCCCCCATTTGTAGACCTAAAAAGTCTCTAATTTGAGAGGAGAAAATGATAACAGCTAATCCCGTTGTTAGTCCTGTGACGACGGGATAGGGCATATATTTAATAAAGGTTCCTAGTCCAGTAAGTCCAAAGGCTACTAGGAATACCCCTCCCATTAGGGTGATTGTAAATAACCCTTCAACGCCGTATTTTGCTGAAATGCAATAAAGTATAGAAATGAAAGCACTAGTTGGTCCTGATATAAGAACACGGCTACCACCTAACGCTGAGGCTATAAATCCTCCGATGATGGATGCTAATAAACCTTGTATGGGGGATACGCCGACACCGATAGCGATGGCAATGGCAAAAGGAAATGCTAATACACCTACAGTAAGTCCGGCTATGAAGTCTTTTTTAAATGTATTAAAGGTATAACCATCCTTAATACAAGTATAGAGTTTGGGGATAAGATGTTTAAACGATAAGGCGACTTTCACTAGACTCCTAATGTAGATTCAGAACTAGAGAACTTTATTATTGTTCGGTTCTTTTGTATCTTTGTCAAATAGTTCGTTATATTTATAAACGTTTTGTTGCTTCAAATCTAAGCTACAAGAATATAGAATTGTTCTATAAAACGGTGCTAAATAACAAATTTTGATTTTAGTGTGTAAAAAAACAAAAGTTTTTCTTAATCATAGAAGAATTTTTCCTACTTTACCTAACCTGTAAATAGGAGTACACTAGTTCGTAGTATTATTTTTGAGGTCATTATGTTGAAATTCCAATTGTGTGCTCTGTTTTTATTTGGATACATCGCGATTGTTTTCGAGCATATTGTGCGAGTCAATAAGTCTGCTGTAGCACTTGCTATGGGAGGTTTGATGTGGCTGGTTTGTTTTTCTCATATGCAACATGCTGATCATATGATTCTAGCTGAAGAAATTGCTGACATGGCTCAGGTCATTTTTTTCTTATTCGCGGCGATGGCCATAGTTGAACTTATAGATGCACACAAAGGGTTTTCTCTTATAGTGCGGTGTTGTTACATACAATCTAGAACTCTATTGCTTTGGGTACTTATAGGGCTTTCTTTCTTTTTATCAGCTGCTCTAGATAATTTAACTTCTATCATCATTATTATCTCTATTTTGAAACGTTTGGTTAAATCCAGAGAAGATCGGTTACTTTTAGGTGCTATTTGTGTGATTAGTGTGAATGCTGGGGGTGCTTGGACACCTTTAGGAGATGTAACAACAACAATGTTGTGGATTAATAATAAAGTGACCTCTTGGGGAATTATTCGTGCTCTATTTGTGCCTAGCTTGGTGTGTGTGCTTATTGCTGGAATTTGTGCTCAGTTCCTGCTTAAAAAACGCTCTTCGGGAATTATTTCTAAGGATGTTGAGATAGAAGGATCACCTAAAAAAAGTGGTTTAATCATTTGTATTGGTTTAGGTTCATTGTTAATGGTCCCGGTGTGGAAAGCATGTTTAGGGGTTCCTCCGTTTATCGGTGCTTTGTTAGGTCTTGGGCTTGTTTGGTTAGCTAGTGATTGGATTCACTCTCCTCATGGTGAGGATCGCTATCATCTGCGTATCCCTCATATTTTGACGAAGATTGATATTTCCTCAATTACTTTCTTTATAGGTATCTTATTGGCCGTCAATGCTCTAACTTTTTCAAATGTTCTCTCTGAACTTTCTATGAGTATGGATAGAATATTTTCTAGGAACGTAGTTGCTATTTTTATTGGTCTTCTTTCAAGTGTATTGGATAATGTTCCTCTTGTTGCTGCGACTATGGGTATGTATCAAGTCCCAATTGATGATACTTTGTGGAAATTAATCGCTTATGCGGCAGGTACTGGAGGAAGTATTTTAATCATTGGATCAGCTGCTGGAGTTGCTTTTATGGGTATCGAGAAAGTTGATTTCCTATGGTATCTTAAGAAAATTTCTTGGGTTGCCTTGGCCAGTTATTTTGGCGGCCTGTTTTCATATTTTATGCTCGAGCGCATCGCTATGTTTTTTTGATGTGGTTGTTTTTGAGTAAAAAAATTTTTTTAAAACTTTGTTTTAATAAAATCTTTGTACCTCTATCATACCACCTCCTTATAAATATTCTCTATTTGGAAGAGAGGTAAATATGAAAATAAAACAAATTACAGGCTTGATTTGTTCCCTGTTACTAGGTTTTCACTTTTCGGGTTCTGCGAAGACCTTAGTTCACCAAAGCGCATTTGCGGATTTGTGTTTTTTAGAACACTTATTGGATATTAAATACGCTCCTAAAGATTGGAAGCATAAGCTTTTCCGTTGGGATCTTAAAGATGTAACAGATCAAACACGCTTAAAGTTAAAATTAGAAGAAAATCCCTCGATAAAGTATTGCCAAGGGGTTCTTTCTGAGTATATTTCTAGTTTAAATGACTTCCACGCAGGGATAACATTCTTTGCTACAGAGAGTTCTTATTTACCCTATACACTAAAGTTAAGTAGCAGTAATAGGTGTTTTGTTGTCGACGTACATACATACCACTCCGATATATCTATAGGTGATGAAATTTTGGAGATGGATGGTGTACCAATTTTGGAAGCGATTGAAAGTATACGTACTGGTAGAGGGGCTCCTTCTGACTATGCTGCAGCTACGCGCACACTCTTTTCGCGTTCGGCTGCTTTGGGGCATCAGATTCCTGTGGGGATAGCTACGTTAAAAATTCGTCGTCCTAGTGGTTTAACGCGTACTTTAAAAGTTAAATGGCGTCATACTCCTGAGCATATTCGGGATTTATCTTTGATATCTCCTTTGGTAAGAAATCCTGTAATAGAGATGAAATCACCACGTGCTTTACCTTTACTATCCAGTGTTTCTGACAAATGTTTATTTACAAATGAAATGGTCCCTTATTTCTGGAGCGAATTACGTGAGCAATATAGACGTGGTTTCTACAGTGATTATAATATTGGAAGTAAAAAAGGCTTTCTTCCTGATTTTGGGAAAGTGATATGGAGAGCAAAAAGTGGGCCATATCATGCTTACATATTTACAGCTACAGATGACTGTGGGCAATCTCATGAAATCGGATTCCTTAGAATTTCTACATATTCTTGGACCGATATGGAAGATCGTAATGTTGAGAATATGAATTCCCCATGGGAAGACTTAAACGAGATCATCGACGTTCTTGAAGCTAAGTCAGAGGCTTTAATTATCGATCAAACAAATAATCCTGGTGGTAGTGTTTTCTATCTTTATGGGTTATTGAGTAGATTAACGGATAGGCCTTTAGAAACACCCAAACATAGAATGATACTAACTCAAAGTGAAGTTCAAGCAGCAATAAAATGGTTAGAGATGCTTGAGGGTGTTGAAACGGATGAGCAAGCAAGAAATGCTCTTGGTCAAGATATGGAAGGTTATCCAATTGATATGCATGCTGTGGGGTATCTACAAAAATTCTCACACACTATTTTAAAGTGCTGGGAAAGTGGAGATATCAATCTCACTACTCCTATACCTTTATTAGGATTTGCTCATGTACACCCGCATCCTGAGCATCGTTACTCACATCCTATTTGTGTATTGATCAATGAAGAGGATTTCTCCTGTGGAGATTTATTGCCTGCAATTATGAAAGATAATGGTAGAGCTCTCATTGTAGGAACGACTACAGCAGGAGCTGGGGGTTTTGTCTTTACTGTAGATTTTCCTAGTAGAACAGGAATTAAAAGTTGTTCTTTAACAGGATCTCTAGCAGTAAGATCAGATGGTTCATACATAGAGAACTTAGGAGTGTCTCCTCACATATTTTTAGGCTTTACAGATGCTGATGTGCAAACAGGAAAATATGGGGATTACATTAGTAGTGTAAAACATACGGTTCTTCAGCTTATTGAAAAAGAAGAAAATGCGACAGCCTCTCATATGGAAGAAAGTGGGGGCAAAATAACTGAGTCGTAATAGGTATTACAATATAAAAAATCTTCAGTTATATTAAAAAACCTTTAGAAACAAGTGCGAATGTTTTTCTAAAGGTTTTTTTATTAAGCATCACACTCATTTTGGGAGGATGTATGCGTAGAGTGATTTTAAGTAATCCTAGGGGATTTTGCGCTGGAGTAGTTCGTGCTATCCAAGTTGTGGAATCTGCTTTAGAGAAATGGGGAGCTCCTATTTATGTAAAACATGAAATTGTTCACAACCGTCATGTAGTTGATGATCTTAAGAGACGCGGGGCAATTTTTGTAGAAGATCTTAAGGAAGTTCCTTGTGGAGAAAGGGTTATTTATTCTGCTCATGGTATCCCGCCAGAGGTTCGTGAGGAGGCAAAGACTCGGAATCTTTTTGCTATAGACGCGACTTGTGTCTTGGTAACTAAGATTCATTCTGCGGTTAAGCTTTATGCGAACAAAGGTTATCAAATTATTTTGATAGGCAAGAACAAGCACGTGGAAGTCATAGGGATTCGAGGTGAAGCGCCTGAGAGTGTCACCGTAGTAGAAAAAGTAGAAGATGTTGAAAACTTACCCTTCGATGTTAATGTGCCTTTATTTTTTGTAACTCAAACCACTTTGAGTTTGGACGATGTTGCGGAGATTACCCAAGCATTGAAGGTGCGTTATCCTAATATTATTACTTTACCGAGTTCTTCAGTGTGTTATGCTACACAAAATCGTCAAGAAGCATTACGTGCGGTGCTTTCTAAGGTGAATTTTGTTTATGTTATTGGAGATGTTCAAAGTTCTAACTCTAACCGTTTACGTGAGATTGCTGAAAAAAGAAATATCCCCGCACGTCTAGTGAATAGTCCCGATCATATTTCTGATGAAATTTTAAATTATTCTGGTGATATTGCAATAACAGCAGGAGCATCAACTCCTGAGCATATTGTTCAATCTTGTATTTCTAGATTGAAAGAATTAATACCTGATTTACAAGTTGAAGAAGATATATTTGCTATAGAAGATGTTGTATTCCAACCGCCTAAAGAGCTTCGTACTTAAGAAGTCTTCATTCATATATGTATTACGGGTATTGATTTATAGAATACGGTTTTCTATTAGAGAATATATTTGTTTATCCTTATCGCTCTATATTCAATATCCAAAATTACTTTTATATGATTTAGTGAAGTTTGTTTATTCCTTATTAAAGAATCCTTACCGAAAGTTGCATCGTTCTCCACAATCTTCGTTATTAAGAGAAGGGAATGTATATGGAGAAACTCCTTGGTTGGCTTTGAATAAAGTAAGTAGGGAATTTGGGGTTACTTCTCAAGATGTTGTTTATGATTTAGGTTGTGGATTAGGAAAAGTCTGTTTTTGGTTTTCCCATATTCTTAGATGTCAGGTTGTCGGTGTGGATAATCAGCCCACTTTTATAAACTTTTCCTCTTATCTACATCGTCTCTTATCTGTACAACCTGCGGTATTTTTGAAAGAACATTTCCATGAAACACTGTTGTCTCAAGCCTCTTGTGTTTACTTCTATGGTTCTTCATATTCTTTAAAGGTATTAAAAAGTGTTTTAAAGGCTTTGGAAGAGCTTAAACCTGGAAATATGGTTATCAGCATTTCCTTTCCTTTGGATTCTTTACCTGGAGGGGATCAGTTGTTTTTCACTGAGAAAAGCTGCAATGTCATTTTCCCTTGGGGGAAGACGAAAGCATATAAAAATATAAGGAAATAAATGCTGTCTATTGGTAGAGGCTGCGAACGGCATCATGCTCTGTTTGTAGTATTTGCAAGAGAAAATTATCCATATTTTTCCAATGGTCTTTTACCTCTTCAATAGATCGGGTGATTTCATCATGTTCCATGCGGAATATCTCTTTATAGTTTTCTGAGAATGTTCTTGATGCCGTTTCTTTTAATTCATAGATTTTAGACGAGGTTTCTGTAAGTTGTGATAGGGAGGAACAAATTTTGCCAGCACCTTTGAAGAAAGTATGTGCTGTTGCTTTTTTCCACAATCCCGTATGCCGCTGGATGAGTCCAAGAATCTGTTTGCCAGAGATTTCTCCGATGATAGGAGCAGCAGCACCTATAATTCCTAAAGTTGCTGTAGCAATTCCTAACCATTGAGAAATCTTAGCTTGACTTTCATAACTTTCAATAAGTTCTTTGGCTTTTTCTAAAAGATGTTTTCTAGCTTCTAAACGGGCGAGATTTTCCTGTTCTCTGCTGTTCAACATAAGCTTCATAATTTCTGCACAGATTCTGAGAATATCTAGATTCGATACCCGCATATGCATCAATGAGCTTAGCTGAGCTTCTGTAAGGGCGAATTCAACAATCTCATTAGGTAAACTGCAAGATTGCGTATAATGAAGAGACATTTGATTAGGAAGCTCTTCAATAGCAAAGTCTTTTTTCTGTTTATGATGATGTTGCTCTTGCTCTTGATGTTCTTGTTGTCCTTTTTCTCCCTGGCTTTCTTCTTTTTCTTGAGATTTGGTATCGAGACGTGTTTCCGTAATTTCTTTTTGTACATGGCTGAATAGAGCCAGAGGACTGAGAGAAGACGTAGAAGGTTTTGGCAAAGAAGGTGAGGATTTTGCAGATTCTTCTGAAGTTTTAGTAGAGTTTTTAGAGCTATGTGATTTTATTGTTTCCTTGTCGTAGGTGTGAACTTTAACTTTTGTTGAACACAGATTAAGAGAAGACTTATCTCGAATACCTCCATCTTCTTTAGATTCTGGCAGGTTTAAGAGTAATATTGTTGTTTTTGCTATCAGACTTGCATCTTTAGGAGCTGGGCAAGAAAAAAATACTGAGCTCGATTGAGTTTTTTCTTCTTTTGCTGAGGTAAAACTAGAATACAGGCTAGCTTGTTGTAAAGAGGGGTTTCTCTCAGTTGAAGAAAATGTATCCAGTGATTCTTGTGACGATAGATTTGGTAGAGATGAAGACTTCATCAACACACCATTTTTTGCCATTAGAGTTTCTAAAGGTGCAGGTTTGTTTTGAGGGGAAAATTGCGAAAATACCGAACCTGATTGGTTTAATAAGCTTAGACAGGCATCCGACATCGAACGCAAGATAGCCATCTGGCAGCAATCAGGAACACTAACCTCAGCGTCTGTTGTTGAAGATGCTTCAGTTGCCGATTCTGTAGCTAGTAAATCGACTTCCGCACTCTCTGAAGTTGTACCGGTTGTTGCTGAACAAGATGCTGTCATAACATTCCTTACAAAAGAATTTACCTTAGAGATTCCAGAAACATTCTGTCGATTTCTCTGCACAACTGTAACACGCGCGCGAGATTTTCGAAAGAATCATGAAGACTTTCTAAGATTTCTTGAGTACGAGAGAGGTAATCATCCCTTTCTAAGTTGAGCAGTTCGATTTTTGTTTCAAGAAATACATAGTGGGACTTCATTTTGAATAATCTTGAGCGCATCCACAGCATAGCCCCGCGTAGCAGGCTTAAAGCTCCTTCTAAAGCGGGGCCTATCCCACGCAAGGCTCCTTCAGTAAGTTGAGATAGACCGAGATTTTCTATCTTTAAAGTGGCAAGGGATAATACAACTGCAATTACATAAAGAACAATTTGTACAATTTTCAGTATTTTTTGTTTTATTTGCCTATCTTTTCCTGGGATTAATTTTTCAATAGCTTCCCAACCGTTTAAAGCATCCAATAAGGTGAGTGTTAGTGTGATAAGACCGGATAGCAAACTTACCCAAGAGAAAATCCCTCCACCCATAACTATAGCAACAGTAGCGATTCCCAAGGTTGTCCAAGGCACAATCCATTCTACAATAGTTGCTAAAGAGCCCCAGCGTTGCGCTTGCTGTTCCTTTTCGATAGATTTTTGGATTTGTTGAATACGCTCTATATGTGTTGCTTCAAGTTCTTTTTGCATAGTTTCTACACAATCTTTATAGGATGCATAAGCTGAAAAATCAGAGAGTATCCCTTGTTTTGTTAGTAGGTAACCTAAGGTAAATATACCAACAGAAGGAGGATTAATAATAGGAACAACAGAAGCTGCTCGCGTTTTTTTATTTTTTTGGGATTTTTTAAAGAAACATTTTTGAGGATGCTGTTTTCCTGGATGCTCATCCTGTGATAATCCTTTGCTATATTTTTCTAGAGGCGATTTTAGAGTTAGTCGATGTTCTTCTTTATTACGCAAATCAGAATCCCGAGAAGAAAGAAATGTCTCCTCGGATAGTATTTTATATTCTGTATCTTCTGTAGATTCACAGCACGTTTTAGATCTTTCTAAATCATGTTGAGTTTTTGGTTGTTGTTTATATTGTATATGCGTGCCCGTGTAGGGAGTTTTTTCAGAAAAGACTCTCTTCTCGACAGTTGCTTCTTCAAATTTTGGCATCATTAAATCTTTGAGAAGAGCTGACATCGATTCTTTAGAATTTTTTTGTGAAAAGAGATTCCAAGGAGAAGACGATGAAGTCTGTTCTTTTTTAGGCAATTGTGATGCTAGAGAACTTCCAAATTGTAGGATTTTTTCTCTAGGACTTACTGGGGTAAGAGGTTTATTTGTGACAACTTTCTCTTCATCTTTTGTAAGCAATCTCTCACATTGCTTGTTGATAAAAATTTTTGTTAAGGATTTCCCAGAAGATTCTGTAGCTTGAGTAATCGAATACTTTATGCTCGAAGTGGCTTCAGATTGTTTAGGAGTATCTGGGATATACGGCTGTTGGTTTAAGAGGATTTCTGTAGATTGTGCGAGCCAGGAAGACATAGTCAATTCCCCATAGTTATGGGATTATGCATGGTTTTTTATATCCAAGATTTCTGCTTTTAGTTCTTGGTAAGCGCTATGATGTTTGGCGCGTTCCCATGCAAGCTCTAAAGCTTTATTTGCGTTCTCGTGCTCATCCATGAGTGTATAGCAAATGTAAGCATAGTAATGAGGATAGGGATCTTTATCTCTTAATAATGCAGTTACTGCGTAGGCATGTAAAGCTTGAGGGTAGAGCTTGCTCATATGTAAAGAAGCTCCTAAAGAAAACCAAAACTTCGAGACGAAAGGATTAAAGAACACTAGCCAACGGAAGGTTTCACTACTTACTTGATATTCTCTATTTAAGTAGGCGTTATAGCCTTCTTTATAAACACGTTCCAGTTCTTCTGAAGAGATTTTGAATAGCTTTTGGTACGTATCTAAAGGAAGATCTTGATTTGGGAAATATCCTGCAAGATAACTTTCCAAATCATCAGGAAAAGGAAAATCTTCTTTGCTAGAGGCTGCTATTTTTTCTAATAAATACGATAAATATGACATTACGGACGCAAGTTGTAAATAAAGGTATCCATGAGTTCTTTGAGGAGTTTCAATACATTGGAGCGTGCCTGGTGACATTGCGAGACTTCTTGAAGATGCCTTTGCATGTCTGTTCTTTCGAGTTGGGTGATTTTCTCCATGTTTTCTTTGCGCATCTGAATATTTTCTTTCAGAAGCTTTTTCTCTTCTTCAGTCCATTGTAACGTATCTGATATCGTGACATCGAGTTTTCTAGCTTGGTCAACAAGAGCTTTCATTTCTGAGTTATCTCTCCAATCAATGGCACCTTTCTCAGAATTAATTTTAGAAATTAATAGAGTTAAAGTGTCAACATTATCTGTACGTTCTTTAACACGAAGATAGAGTTCTTGAGCCTCGGCTTCCGCCTGTCCAAGGATCCTTGCCATCAGTTTCATAAAACGTATGAACACGTTTTCGATTTTTGGCGTTTGAATGGGAGCATACCCTTGAGTAGGAGTTGCTGAAGCAAACAACGACATCGGAGATTGTACTTTTTTCTTAAAGGTTTTTTCTTTCTCAATGTTAATTTCTCGAGATTGACGTACGTCATCGAAATACCGAAGTTGCGCTATAGATAATTGAGAAGATGTCTTTTTACTTTTGTCGACGTTAAACTGCGACTTGAATTTTTTTTCTTTCTGTTTTTCTTGATTATTCTCTTCTTGATGCTGCCCGTCACGTTGTTGATCTTGTTTTTGATCTCGGTTTTCTCGGTCTTGTTTGGACTCTTGAGATTTCGTTGTAAAGATCTGTTGTTCTTTTTTTTCTGTGGTGCAAGCAGTGTAAGATTGATAAGAAATGAGATCACTATCTTTTTCTGTTCGAGGTTGCTGAGATGGTGTAGAAGAATGAGAAGCTCGTGATGTAAATTGTTCTAAGGTATGTGGAATCTTTGAAGAGTTTGCCCAAGATCGGGAATCGGAAGTTTTTGCAGCAGCATGTCCAGAAAACGCTTTTGAGGGCTGTTGTAATGTTTTAGATGAGCCTTGGATATCTTTTGCTGATCTTGGTGCTACTTTCTGAGGTTCATATCCTTTTTGGAGTAAGTTCTGCTCTTGTTTCTGACAACTCGTTTTTTCTTCGCTAGTTGTTTGAAGATTTATCGTTTCTAAAGTTTGTAGGAGTTCGGCGATTTGTATTTCAACTTCAATTGTTTCAGGAGATAAGAATACAACATTATGAGCACAATCTTGAAATAGGTTAGCATTGTTGCTAGCAATCGCAGAAATTTGTGCTAAAGCAAGTGTAGCGAGGGAACTTAACGAAGCTGGTGTTGCTCCTTCTGAAGAAAATATAGAAAGTACAACGTCGCCAGCTGCAGTTTTTAAAATACTGCAAGATGTTGAGGCAGCGGACGAAGAAGTGGCGTCTTCCTTTAGGGTTACATTGGTAGACGGGACTGCTGAAGGCAGGGGTGTATTCATACTAATTTTCGCACGAGTAATTTATGGGGAATAGAAGCGATGAAAATTATATAAAACGTAATTTTCCTGCAAGTTTGATTATAAAAGGGTTAGACTATAAGAGAGAATAATCGAGAATCTAGGGTTTTCTGTTTACAAAAACAGTCAGAGGAATCAAAATGATTCTGCTAGTCATCATAGAGTGTTTTTCTGCCCAGGTGGTGAAATTGGTAGACACGCTGGATTTAGGATCCAGTGCTTCGCGGCATGTAGGTTCAAGTCCTATCCTGGGCATTTCAATGCTTTTTCTTTATAGACACGTCATTAAATTCCCATCCGTAGTAAAATAAAATCTAGAGTTTTAGATTTTTTTGAGGAAGTTTATGAAGAAAAAGCTTCTAGCCCTAGCATGTTTCCTAAGTGCTTGTTTTTCTTCAGCTTTTGGGGGAAATTCCTTTGCATCAGGGTCTGCATTCTTAGTAAAAGTAGTTACTGTTGCAGGATTGCAGTTCCGGGAGCAGAATGGTCATGTGCCCTACAGCTTTTACTATCCATATGAATACGGATATTATTATCCTGAGACTTATGGAGGATATACTGGAACATCACAAGGAAATGAAGATTGTTATTCTCACCTAGAGAACGGTATGTTTTTCTATCAATGTGATTAGGAGAGATTTCTCGGATGATAGGAAAGAAAGTTTTCCATTAGGGTATCCGCTGCTACATGTGTATAGACTTCCGTAGAGGCAATGCGTGCATGACCGAGCATTTCTTGAATTACTCTGAGGTCGGCCTTATTGTCTAATAAATGTGTAGCAAAGGCATGTCTTAGAGAGTGTGGTGAGACGCGTTTATGGGTGAATTGCTTTGCGTAATAATGGATTCTTTTCCATACGCAAGAACGCTCGAGTTTATGTCCGCGTATAGAGAGAAATAGGTGGTGTTCCTCAGGTTGTTTTTTTTGGAGGTTTTCTCGAAAAGGACATAGATAGGCGTCAATTGCTTCGCTCGCAAGTTTCCCTAAGGGAACAAGTCGTGTTTTAGCACCTTTTCCTGTAACGCGAAGAAAGTCATCGCTAACATCTCCTATATGTAAACCACAGAGCTCAGATACACGTATACCTGTAGAGTATAGCGTGTGAAGAATAGCCGTATCTCTAGTAGAGATTATAGAGGAGGTTTTAGTTTGCTTAGGAAGCGCTAAAAGAGTATCCACTTCTTTTGGTGTGAGTACAGTCGGTAGTCGTTTCCAAATTTTAGGATGTTCGATAAGAGGAGGGTGTTCAAGAAGTTTCGCCTCTTTGAGAAATCGAAAAAATACTTTTAAGGCGATCAGACGACGTGCTAAAGTAGCTTCAGCTTCTTTGCGTTTATGTAGCTGATGAACAAACAGATGCACACTGTCTTGAGAGATTTCTGCAATTGATGTAATGGCGTTTATTTTTAGGAATAGGGTAATGTCCTGACAATATGCGGAAATCGAATTGCAGCTAAGACCGCGATCTACTGATAGAAAAAGAGTAAATTGTTCAAGGATGGCATCGCAAAACTGGGCTGAGGTCATAAAATCTAACTTCGGCTGGTATAGTTTTTAGTATAGGTATTTAGGTAGATTTTAAGCTAGGATGAGGTAGACGATGGATAGAAAAGGCTTTTTGGATAGCCCCTCAACAAAGATATTACAAGATTTGGCTGTCGCGCCTATAGATTTAACTGCCCCTGGAATAATTTCACAAGAGCGTGTAGAAAGATTTTCGTTATCTATTGAAGGTTTCACCCTAAGTTATGCTACAGAACGAGTTGATGAAGGTGTTTTATCAGCATTGACGGATTTAGCTTCTGAACGTGGTCTTGTGTCTTCTATGCAGGCGATGCAAAGCGGGGAGGTTGTAAACTATATTGATAATTTCCCCAGTGAGTCTCGCCCTGCCTTGCACACAGCAACACGTGCTTGGGTTAAGGAAATTCCTTTAACAGAGAATGCGGAGGATATTGCTTTAAGATCTAAAATTGAAGCACAACGTTTAAAAGATTTCTTACGTCAGTATAGAGATGCTTTTACTACTATTGTGCAGATTGGTATAGGGGGTTCGGAGCTTGGTCCTAAAGCTTTGCATCGTGCCTTAAAAGGTTGTTGTCCTTCGGATAAGAAAGTCTATTTTGTTTCTAATATCGACCCTGATAATGCAGCAGAAGTTTTACAGGAGATAGATTGTTCTAAAACTTTAGTTGTGACTGTATCGAAATCAGGAACTACACTAGAAACTACTGTTAATGAAGAATTAATAGCTGATTATTTCTTAAAACAGGGGCTACACTTTCGCGACCACTTCATTGCTGTTACTTGTGAGGGTAGTCCTATGGATGACACAAGTAAGTATCTTGAAGTTTTCCATATTTGGGATAGCATCGGAGGGAGGTATTCCTCTACATCTATGGTAGGCGGTGTTGTTTTAGGCTTTGCTTATGGATTTGATGTTTTTTTTCAGCTCCTTGAAGGAGCTGCAGCTATGGATTTAGCTGCTTTGGAACCGCAAATGATTGAAAACCTTCCTATGCTAGCAGCGATGTTGGGAATTTGGAACCGTAATTTCTTGCGTTGCTCTACCTCCGTGATTGTTCCCTATTCTGCGGGTTTAGAGTATTTCCCCGCTCACTTGCAGCAATGTGGTATGGAATCAAACGGAAAAAGTATTGCTCAAACTGGGGAGATAATAGGATTTGCTACAAGTCCAATTATTTGGGGAGAAGTCGGTACCAATAGCCAACATTCCTTTTTTCAATGTCTACACCAAGGTAGCGATATTATTCCTATAGAATTTATTGGTTTTCTTGAAAATCAGAGGGGAACAGATATAGTCATTTCTGGATCTACCTCTTCCCAGAAACTTTTTGCTAATATGGTCGCGCAATCTATAGCTTTAGCAAAGGGGCGAGAAAATACTAACCCGAATAAGAGCTTTAGAGGAAATCGTCCCTCTTCTCTTCTTGTTTCCGAGAGACTTACTCCTTACACTTTGGGAGCTCTTTTGGCTTTCTATGAGCATAAGATAGTCTTTCAAGGTTTTTGCTGGGGCATTAACTCTTTCGATCAGGAAGGAGTTACTCTAGGAAAAGATCTAGCAAACCAGGTACTGCGAATTATGCAGGGGCAGGCTAAAGAGGGGGCTTGTCTTGAGGCAGAAGCATTGTTAAAGCTTTTTAACAGTGCACAGAAGAAAAACTCCTAAGGCTTTTTACCGGAGGGAAACTCATTTTCACTCAGTGTTTTAATAGTTTTTATGATATAATAGCGTCTTCATTTTTAAGCGATGGATGGAAACGCTATGTTTTTTATTCGTGTGCGTTCATTAGGTTTTTTAGATATTCACGGTGTTTTATCTACGCGTAAGGGAGAACAGGTGATGAAATCTCGTTCAGGGGTTTGGGTAGGCGCGCGAGGAGCAATTTTCTATCGTATAGCTTCCTGATCGCATTTCTTAATTTTCAACAGTTCTCAAGACACAAACGTTTTTCTTTTTATCTTTTTCTCAGCAATATTTTTTTCAGCATACTACCTTAATTTTACTCAGATATCTTTGGTATTTACCGGGTTTATGATGACAACTAGGGTTTGACAGAAACGTTAGTAAAGCATAAGTCTTGGTATAGAATTCAGATGCGGAGTATTGTGGATAGGAGCGTAACGCTTGTATTTATTTCGCCTCTTGACATGGTTTTAGCTTAGGAATTGGTTTCTCCTAGCTATCACAAAATAGACGTACTTGATTTTGTTTTTATTTAAGGATTATAGTGTTTTTTTTAGGGAGGCGTGGTTATGAAACTAACGCGTACGGTTAGCGTTGCTGTTACAGGGGGGACAGGGCAAATTGCTTATAGTTTTTTATTTGCTCTAGCTCACGGTGATGTTTTTGGTAGTGATTGTGGGATAGATTTACGTGTATATGACCTCCCTGGGTTAGAGAGAGTGCTTTCAGGTGTTCGTATGGAACTTGATGACGGTGCTTATCCTCTTTTGCAGTCTTTGCGTGTTACAACTTCCCTAGAAGATGCGTTTGATGGTATTGACGCTGCTTTTCTTATAGGAGCGGCACCGCGAGGTCCTGGTATGGAACGATCAGATCTTTTAAAGCGTAATGGAGAGATCTTTTCTCTTCAGGGATCTGTTTTAAATACTTCTGCAAAGCGTGACGCAAAAATTTTTGTGGTTGGTAATCCTGTAAATACTAATTGTTGGATTGCTATGAGCCAAGCTCCAAGATTGAATAGACGGAATTTCCATTCCATGTTGCGGTTAGATCAGAACCGTATGCATACAATGTTGGCACATCGTGCGGAAGTGCCTTTGGATGAAGTTTCCCACGTTGTCATTTGGGGCAATCATTCTGCAAAACAAGTTCCCGATTTTACTCAGGCGTTAATCTCAGGAAAACCTGCTGTAGAGGTTATTAGTGACCGCGATTGGCTTGAGAATATTATGTTACCCTCTATTCAAAATCGAGGAAGTGCCGTTATAGAAGCTCGCGGGAAATCCTCAGCAGGATCTGCTGCTCGTGCTTTAGCAGAGGCGGCACGCTCTATTTTTCTCCCTAAAGATGGAGAGTGGTTTTCTACTGGAGTATGCTCTGACTATAATCCCTATGGTATTCCTGAAGATTTAATTTTCGGTTTTCCGTGTCGTATGCTGCCATCTGGGGATTATGAGATTGTTCCTGGATTGCTTTGGGATACCTTTATAAAAAATAAGATTCAAATTTCCTTGGATGAAATTTCTCAGGAAAAAGCCAATGTATCTTTGTTATAGCACAAGTTAATGGGGTGATTTATGACTCAATCTTTTGACGTATTAAGTCAAAATGCTTTTAAAAAGATTTTTAACAAACAGCGATTTCTTTTTATTTTTTCTAGTCTGTGCTGTTTTGGTTTTGTTTTTTCTATATTTTTAAAATTATGCTCACAATTTGTTCTTAGTTTTTCGCTATCAACATTAGGTTTGGGAGCGTTTTTCTCTTCTTTTAGTATTGTGTGTGCTTCTGCTGTGGTTGTACAGGCGTTATTAAAACAAGAATCTGTTGGTAATGTAGAAAAAATCACAGCGACATTTCATAAGAATTGGAAATCTCTGTGGTTATCTTTACTTGTTTCTATGCCATTTTTTATTGCTATGGTTGTAGTAAGTACAATAATTTTGTTATCGATGTTTTTAAGCTCTTTGCCTTGGATTGGTAGAGTTTTCCATACGTTGTTAATTTTTGTTCCCTATCTTTCAGCAACAACTTTGATCTTACTATTTCTAGGTGCTTTCATATCTTTATTTTTTTGCATACCTGTGCTTAGCGATCATGAAAGTGTTGATTATATGCAGTTATTAAGTTGTTTTAAAGGTAACGTGTTGAAACAGTCTATTGGATTTATCATAGCAGCGACACCTTTAGCATTGTGCAGCTGGCTCGCCTTAGATTCGTTTTATTTGATGTCACATCTTGTGTGTTTATCAGATATGAATACAGGGTCGTTTTTAATGGAAGTCTTGGTATTGGTCATGCCCATAGCTCTTATTCTTACTCCAGCTCTTTCTTTTTTCTTTAATTTCTCTTTTGATTTTTACTTAATGAAGCAAACCTCTCAAGACAATCTGATTAAAGAGTAAATAGGAACTCTTTAGCTATATAAGCTGTAGATTGTTTTAAAACAGCTTGAGCTAGCATGTCTCCGGTAAGGCCATGATAAAGTAGACCTTTGGATCCTAGACCTCCTAGGAACCAAAGGTTTTCTTTTATCCTGCTAATCAATGGTAAACGTGTAGAGCTTGATGAACGCATGCCCGCATAATAATTTAGGATAGTAGCATCTTTAAGAGCTGGAAATAGGGAGAGAACAGGGGGCATGATTTCGTTATAGGCAACATTTTCATCAGGAACAATTTCGGGTTGATTATGTTCGAAAGTAGATCCTAAAATACAGGTATTGTTTTCTGTGTTTGCTACCATATACTTATGGCCATTGATGCTGAATTGTGGCATAGCCAGATCCTTAGGCCAGGAAATTTCTACAAGCTGGCCTTTTACATTGGATAAGGGAAGTTTTTGTAATTCGGGAAGGAAATGGGCATTAGCTCCTGGTGTAACGATAATATGCTCATAAAACTCTTCAATATCAGAGATGTTTTCTATAAGCTCATCGTAAAACTGGGTGCCAAGATTAGCGCAAGCATCCCAAAGACCATTAATATAAGCGTTATTATTTATGGTTACACCGTTCTTTATGAACAAAGCTCCGAGATTAGAAACAATACCAGGGACAGTCATCTCACAACGTGCTTTCTCCCACCACTCGAGTTCATTAGGAAATTCCTCGACACGCTTCATAAAAATCTCCGCCTGTTCATCATCTACTGCTGGGCGGATGATCCCACGGGAAAGAACAATAGGGGTATGTAATGCTTTGCTAGCTTCTGTGATTAAGCTATGAGTAGAGGTAATTCCTAAATCGGCTAGGGGTGGTTTAATGGCTTTCTTCCCAGTAAATCCGTGAAGAAGACCTGAAGACAATCCCGAAGCCCCATGACCTAGAGGAACAGGATCAAAAAGATCAATAGTTGCTGTTCCCTGAGAATGCAGTAGTAAATGCCAAGTTACAGAAAGCCCGGCATACCCTGCTCCTAAAACTGCTATACGCATAAGTTTACCTTGAAATCTAGGATCTGAATTTAGAAATTCACTCTATATCTCTCCTGAGGATAAGCAAATAATGCATTAAATAACAGAGAGGAATGTGGAAGGGAATGGAACTTAAAAAAAATGAGAGAGGCACAAAGGCCTCTCCCAAAGGGTGATTGGATCATTTGGTTATAAACGGATTTTCTCCGTTGAAAAGAGGAATATAGCTAGTAATGCTAAAAAAGCAATTAATACAATTTCTGTAACCTCTTTTTTTGCAAAAAAAGTTTTTGCATTTTTGCCTTTTTTCCCAGCATCGATGTAAAAGGGAATACCTAAAGCCAAGAGAATGATAGCCATGAGTAGATATTTTAGCCCTCCTGCATAGATGAGCCAAATAGCATAAACAGCACCAAGGAGTCCTGTAGTTTTTGCAGTACAGGCTTTGATTGGCCCCTTATTTGGGTATTTTTTGTCTTTACTAAACTTCACAAGAAAAGCAGCACTTGCGAAATAGGCAGGTAAAACCATTACTCCTGTAATGCTCAACATCGTATTCCATGCGTCGGTTGAAAAGTATACCAGAAGCATAGCGATTTGCATAAGAGCGCTAGTGATATATAACGAGACTTTAGGAGAGTGCTCAGCATTTTCGATAGTGAAAATCTCTGGGAATGTACCATTTTTTGCTGCAGAATAGGGGATTTCAGCAACGATTATAGTCCAGGATAACCAACTAGAGAGTATGGCAACAAGTAGACCTACATTCATTAAAACTTCGCCCCATTTTCCTACGAGAATACCTAATACTCCCGCGGTTGAAGGGTTGGCAATACCTGCGAGTTGATGTTGAAATAAGGAGCCAAAAGGTAAGATAGATAAAAGTATGTAAACAGTGAGACAACCAGTAAAACCTAAAATCGTAGCTTTTCCAACAGCACTAGGACTTTTTGCACGTGCGGACATAACTACAGCTCCTTCGATTCCTATGAAAGCCCATAAGGTAACTAACATTGTGCTTTTTAGCTGACTAGTCACAGATCCTAATAACGGTTGTGTTTTTGTAACCGTATCCCCCCAAAAATCTGTTTTGAAAATAGCAAGTTTGAAAAGAAAGGCTGTAATGATAATGAATACAATAAGAGGAACAAGTTTGCATACTGTTCCGATTACGTTAATGAACGATGCCTGACGGATTCCTTTCAAGACGATGAAATTGAAAACCCATATGAGTATGGAGCCTCCTATAATTGCGGGTATAGTATTTCCTCCTTGAAAGTAGGGTGGGAAGAAATAGTTTAATGCATCCATGGTCATCACGGCATAACCGACATTACCAAAGATCTGGCATAACCAATATCCCCAACCAATAGTAAACCCTATGTAGGGGCCAAATCCTTCTCGGCTGTACATATAGATCCCTGTCGTTAAGTCAGGGCGTACTAATGAGAGAATTTTAAAAGTATTGGCAATGAAAAACATGCCTACGCCTGTTAGGATCCATGCTAAGATAATTGCTCCTACTCCTGCAGATGCTGCCATATTTTGGGGAAGGCTGAAAATTCCTCCCCCAATCATGGAGCTAATTACCATACCTGCTAAAGCTATGGCTCCGAGATTTTTCCCGGATTTACTCCCATTAGAAATCATGTATTCTCCTTACTTAATTGTTGCCGGATCGGCATTTTCAAAGTTGAGAAACCCTAATGCGGTTAATGAGAAACCATATTTTTGCTTAATGTTAATGTAGTTATGGAAATATTGAAATTCACTATGTTTTACAACTGAACGAAGATCCAGTTCATGTTGAAGGGATTTCTTCAACCACATTTTAGCATGAGATTCTGCGATTTCGTCGTTAATCCATGTAGGGAAAAACTCTACGTATTCTGCTGCCCATCCACCGATAAGCTCGCCATTTTTGTCTTGCCCCCAGCAAATACCTATACCAGTAGCAATTGCATGAGTGCCTTCTGCTGTGGAAGCTCCGCGTCCAGCCATAATGACTTCTAAAACAGCACCATGTTTGAAGAATTTTACACATTGATCTACAGGAAGAATATTTCCAAAGAGTTCTTTAGGTAGCACTGATGTGTAAGGGACGATATTAAAATTCTCTATTTTCGCTTGTAATAGAGCTGAGTCATAACAGAAAGTTTCAAAAGGTTGAGGAGGCATTCCATCATCGGATTCACCGACTCCTCCGGTATGGAAAGCCAATGTGGGGTAGCGCGTTCCGTAAGGCATGTACAAACTCCTAAGAATATCAAGTTATAGGATGTTAGGTAGAGAAATTAGCTCGGACGCCGTAAACTTTAGCAGAACGTTTATCAGGTCTCCGTGCAGGATGAATATAGATTTGTAGATCTGGAGTTAGCGATATGTGAGGTCCAAATCCTATGGTTGCGAATGTTTCTATTACAGTTTCGTATTTGCGAATTTTCTTTTCTGTAACTACTTTAGGGTTGACTTTGCTCATGGAGCACGCAGCCCCTAAAAGATCTTGAGGATTGCGATTTATTGGATTTGCTGATGCTAATCCAAGAACATAAGAACGGTTGAGGTTCATCGCTGTTCCCGTGGCACCATTCCATCTTCCAAATACGTAAAGTTTCTCGCTTAAGTGCTGTCCGAAGTTTAGCGACCATCCTGTTGTTTGCGTAGGTTGTTCTGGCACCTTTCTTGTAGAATAGATTAATGCAGAATATTGCCCACTACCTAAAGTACTTTGAGGTGCCCAAGAGAAATATCCATAGAAGTTATAGCGATTTCTTGTAAGGTTATAAAGGTCGAAAGAAGAGCCTAAAACATCGTAAGCATCTTGGAAACCAACTTGAATATTTATAGAGGGGGTAGGTGTAAATTGTAGATAGGCGCCAACACTTCCTAATGAATACGTAGCACTAGCATTTTGTGATAACGCGTAACTTAGGAATCCTGATTGTTGATCGTTATCGTACAACGTCCCATCTATAGAGTATAGGCTGTATTGTCCAAATGAAATTGTAAGAATATTCCCCGGGAATGTCTGAGAAAACGTTAGCTGAGATAACGTATTAGCTCGGGTACTATAATCATTAATTCCACCCGCAAGTCCTGTAGCGTTGTTAGCATTTTGTGCGTTGTTCCTCCAGTAACGTATTAAGGTGTAGGAGAAATCGATACTCCCTATACCTGCAGTAGGGCTGTTATAGAGTTGCCAAGAAACGCTAGGACTCATGTAAAATTGCCAAGTCGGCTGCTTTTCATCAATTGCCGTTAGAGCACCTTTTTTAGGATAAAACCATTGAGGAAGAATGGTAAAATCCACAGAAATTTGAGAGTTGGTCTCTTTTTCTATTGAGTTGAACAATTTGGAGATCGACAATCCCTCGTCGCAAGGGCGATCTTCTAATACGTTACGTATTGGGGTAAGTATGTTACGACGAGGTTCTTGGCTTAAGGTTTCAGAGGATTCTAGTATCGAGGAAGAGGAAACATTGGAATCTTCCGTGTGCCTTTTTTTCAATCTTTCAGAGTATTTGTGATGGTGAAGCTTAGGGTGATTCGGATCAATAGCATAGGCAGGCATTATCATCATGCCGTAGGCACATAGAGCGGTTAATAGAGAGGAACGAAAAGACGCCATGAACTACCAAAAGAAAAGATACGCGGTTCTTTTTTGTGACTCTAAAAAAAAAAGTTTTTTTTATGCCATCATTTTTGGTGAAAATAGAGGAATTATCATCTTAATGTTATTCTATCATTTGGTGCCTTAGTAATAAAGCAGCAGCCTCGTTGCTGAGAAGTTTTTGTGTGTATGTGTATTGGATCTTAGAGATTTCAGGATGATATATTGGTGGCAAGAATTTTTTAGCTGAGTAAGTAATTCCAAGATAAGAAATTTTTTTTAATTTACATAACTCACCAACACGTACCACGTTTTCTTTGGAATTATCCACATAGATAATTTTTTCAGGACGGGCTGCGATAGTATCTAAGAAGATTTGGAGTCCTGGTCCTTTATGGAGTTCTTCTCCAAATAATACCCCAGAAGAAAAAAGGATACTTTTTGGAAGTTCATGAGTTATAACGGGGGCTGTACTTTCTAAAGATAGACCCAAGCTTTTTAGCTGTTGTAGAGTAATAGCTTTTGAAGAATGTTTACGCTCTGTATAAACAAATAGTGTTTTCTGTTTTTCCTGGACTTTTGTGATGAGGATCTGCATGGCATTTTCTATGGTTTTTACAGATCCTTTTTCTAGAAACCCTTCCCAATAAGGGTAGACAGTTTCCCAGGCTTCACTTTCAGAGAGGCCGAGTTGTTGAAATCCTTCTATTGTTTTCTGGAGCCACAATGTCTGTGTTAGGGCCTGAGCTCCTTCTAGTAACGTGTCATCAAGATCGAATATTAACCAAAAATCCTTATCATCATACAGGATATCACCTGCAATCTCGTGAATAGATTTTACCTCTACATAACGCGTGGTTTCTGTACAGTCACTAAGCGTAGGAAAAAGAAAGAAGAAAAATAGCCAGTACTTTTGCATGGGAGGAAGAATAAAAAATATCGAAAATTATAACGCAAAATAGGAATTTTTTACATAGTGTTAACAATATTCTCTACACTCAGACGGAATCTTTCTCTATTCTCTTGAGAGAGTTTATCTGGAAACCATAAGGAAAATTGCAGGAGAGCTTGCTCAGCAAACATTTCATAGCCGTAAAGAATCTGACAACCTCGATCTTTAGCTTTTTTCGTATAGAGAGATTCTTTAGGTAGTGTATTAATATCGATAATCACAGGAGGGTAGATTTCAGGTATTTCTACATCGGGAGGAAGACATAAAATTAGAATATCGATGTTGTGGTTTTCTGATAAGGAATTTAAGGGAAAAGCTTGACCATGACATAGCACAGAGAGTTTTTCTGCGTGAGTTTCCGTACGGTTAAAAATGCTAATCTGTGCTCCTGAATAAGCGAATGTAGTGGCTATTGCTTTTGCTGCACCTCCAGATCCCACTATACCCACATGCTTGTTGTGTAGAAGGATGTTCTTGCGTTTTAAAAGGTTTAATAGCCCTAAACCATCTGTGTTGTATCCTGCGATCTTATTATCATGGAAAACTAAGGTATTGCAAGACTGACACTGTTGTACAGAGGGATCAAAAATATCGATATATTCAAGAACATCGGTTTTAAAGGGCATAGTAACACTCAGACCACCAAAAGGCAGATCACGAGTTAAAGAGAAAAATTCGTTAAGTTCATAGGGGGATAGTAGCATTTTTATGTAGCTCATGTTGAGCTGTAGCTCTGAAAATAATTTATTATGGGAAAGATGACTGATGCTACGGTCTACAGGGTTACCAATCAGACCATAGATACGGGCTTCTGAAGAGAGATTAGTATAGTTGTATGCTAGTAACTCTTCTATAGAGAGCTGTCCTGGGGCTACTTTCGGAGCATTGATGCCAGAGGCATAATTAATGGCATTTTTCATTAATGGTGAAAGAATGCGCGAGGCTATGCCTGCATTTCCCATACAAAGTAATGTGGTATTTTCGGGAAGGTGTTTTTTTATTTGTATGCAGCGGAGGGTGTCTATAGACTTTGTTGACGTCATAGCAATTTTATAATGATGTGCTTGTTGCCTAAGCATTTCATTACAGAGATTAGGAATGTGTTCGGAAGTTTCGCTATGATAAGAGAGAATAATTTTTATTTTAGGATAATTCTTTTGGATTTTTGCTAAAGCTTCTTTGGGGAAGTCTTTATCAATATCTAGGTATTCAGGCTGTAACTCTGCAAGTTGTATAGTACGTTCTATCCATGCTATTTCAGAAAGGCTCTTGTGCTTTCTTAATGTAAGAATAGGTTTTTTTGCTAAGGTTATGAGATGTTTGAGTTCATTTGAAGACAGGGATAAAAGACAATCAATGCGTAACTCTATACTATCGACTAGAGGTAAGGAGTGTAAAAGTTGCTGTTTAGCTTCAGCAAAAGTAGGCCCACTAATTGTTGCACACAGCATAGCATTCACTTTTTAGAATTTCATAAAGGATATCCATTTTTGGTACTGTACAATAGACGCCATTACATGAAGCTGCTCTGCCCAAATGTTCTATCATAACCATCCTGATAGCTTTTTTGGAGAGATTTTTTTTGTCATAGCCAAGAGCATGGATGATATTTTCAGGATTGTAAAATTCATTATGAAGATGTTGAGGAATAAGATCGCGTAGTTCTTCAAGAGTTGTAGGCAAATGGAAGCGTTTAAATAGATGGTGTAATTGCTCTGGCAGAGAAAGATTTTTCATAATTCCTGATTCTAGGGAAATTTTTGTTTCTATCATCATGCCTACGCTTACCGCCAATCCGTGGGGGAGATAGCCTTGGGATAATGTTTCTATAGCGTGTGCAATTGTATGACCGAAATTGAGTATTTTTCTTAGATGTTTATCATAAGGGTCTTTAGAAACAATGGCAGCTTTAATGAGGCAGTTTCTTTTGATAAATTCACTAAGAATTTCCCGAGAAGAAAATAGCATCTCACTGTAGTTATGCAGAAACTCCCAGATATAGGCATCAGCGATACATCCGTGTTTTATGGCTTCGGAAATTCCGTAGAACCACTCTTTCTTAGGTAATGTTGATAAGAACTCAGGGCATATCCAGACATCTTTCGGGGGATAGAAAGTACCCAAGCGATTTTTTAATCCACGTAGATTAATACCATTTTTTCCTCCTATACAAGCATCTATCATTGCCGTCATTGTTGTGGGGACTAAGAATAGCGGAATGCCCCTGCAATATGTAGAGGCGAGAAATCCTGCCATATCCAAAACTACACCACCCCCAATACCTATAATGGTAGAACCTAAAGGAATATCTTGATCTACAAGTTGATTTTGCAGAGAAATGAAAATTTCCCATGTTTTATTTTTCTCTCCGGGAGGAAAGGACAAAGGAATTACCTTATAGTCTAAAGAATTTATAAAATCTAAAATAGGAGGAAGAATTTCTTTTGCAACTTGAAAATCGGTAATGATAACAATTGGATAATCTGTAGATATAGAAGAAAATAACTTTTTATTGAAGAAGTCACCTATAAGCTTGATGTTATGAGGATTGGAAATAAAGTTTTTGATCATAATCTCGCACATCGTTGTTGTAATAACAAATCAGCTAGGACAAGATTTACCATAGCTTCTACAACACCTACAGCTCTTATAGCAACACAGGGATCATTACGACTGTCTTTTTGCGTAGCATAGCTCGTAGGCTCCCCAGTTTTCGTTACTGTGCAACAGGGTTTTTTAATAGAAGATGTAGGTTTAAACACTATTCGACCATTAAGGGGCATTCCTATAGTAATCCCTCCTAAAGATCCGCCACAATTATTAGATCCCATGGAAACTATCCCGTCTTCGATGATAATAGGATCAATATATTCCGATCCATACCTATCAGCAGAAGCGAATCCTAACCCTATTTCAAATCCTTTAGCTGCCGGAATGCTCATCAGCGCGGAAGCTAACATTGCTTGTACTTTACTGAATACTGGCTCGCCAAGGCTTTCATGAATAGGAGAAGTAATAAAAGATACCACGCCTCCTAGCGAGTCTTGTTTATTTTGTAGGTCTGTTATTATTTGAAAGATGGAGTCATAGTTTAGCGGAGAAAGAAAGGGGGAGTTGTAAATACTTTGCGCAAATTCTTTAGAATATTTTGGATATTCCTCAATAGATGCCTCTCCTAATTTAGATAAGAAAGCTAAGCAATGAATATCATAATGGGCAAGAAATTTTGCTGCGATTACACCGGCAGCCACGCGGCATGCAGTTTCTCTTGCGGATGATCTTCCTCCTCCTAGAGGGTCTACAATGCCATATTTTTTCTCATAAGCAAATTGTCCATGTCCTGGACGGTAGCGATCGTCTTGTTCGCGATATGGATCGCTTTTTACATCAGTATTAAAAATTTGCAGAGCAATGGGTGTCCCTGTTGTCTTGCCTTGATAGATTCCGGAAAGAATATGAACAATATCAGCTTCTTTACGTGGAGATGTTCCAGGTCGTCCTGGGCATCTGCGCGACATGGCAGGAATAAAATCTTCAGGGGCAAGTTGTAGCCCTGCAGGACACCCGTCGATGACAACCCCAATACAAGATCCGTGAGATTCTCCCCATGTCGTTAGAGAAAATAAAGAACCAAAGCGATTTCTCATTGATTTAGTAAAGTATTAAAAGATTCACACGCAGATAATAAAGAACATTCATCTAAAAGATTTACATCATCAAGAGGGAAATGATAATCACAGATGCGTTGCATACGCCCTACACGTTGTTGTAAGATTTCTTCCATATTTGGAGCTCGTTTTAATCTTTCAGGAAGACCACGCTTTAAGAGCCTTTCACGAATCTGAGCTATAGGAAGGGATAGATAAACCAGTGGTCCTCTATTTTTAATTATATCACATGCTTTTTGATGCATGATGGTGCCTCCACCTAAAGCTGTAACACTATTATCTAGAGAGAGAGAATGGAGAGCTTCAATTTCTAATTTTGTAAACTCTTGTTCTCCAATAGCTTGGAATATTCCACAGACCGAGGAATGTAGCTTGTTGCCGTAGTTACTTACAATTAAATCATCAACATCGAAGAAAGAGATCGAAAAATATTTAGCGAGAGCCTTGCCGAACAATGTCTTGCCCACTGTGGGCAGGCCGCAGAGAAATACATTCATAATGTTCCTGGATGTTCGCATGTAAAGAATTTAGAATCTGGATGAAATTTGGGAAAGTTTTTTTTACACAACCAGTATCATAAATGATACTATCCCCAGAAGCATGCATCGCTGCTATAGACAGGGCCATAGCAATTCTATGATCGTTATGAGAATGCATGGAAGCTCCATATAATGGGCTTGGATTGATTAGTAAACCATCGTGGCACGGTTGGATACAAGCTCCCATTTTCTGTAGTTCTTGAGTGATTGCAATAATGCGGTCGCTTTCTTTATCTTTAGCGCCTTGAGCATTATATAGATATGAGGAGGATGTAGCAAAACAGCAGAGAACAGCGAGAATAGGAAGAGCATCAATAAAAAGATCCATATCAATATTTCCTCCTGAAAATGTGGAAGGGAAAATAATAATGGTGTTGTTTTCAAAAGTAATATTTGCTCCAAGTTTTTTAAGAAGGAAGAAGAGTTCCTTGTCTCCTTGGATATCGTCGATATTGAGATTTTCTAAGTAGGTGGGATGAGGGGATTGAGAGAGTAGGGCAGCAGCTGCAAGGAACGCTGCACTGCTAAAATCACCCCCCACAGTATAGGAAAATGCTTGGGGGCGAGTTTTCCCTTCAAACGAGTAAGTGTTCTCAGATTGCGAATAGGGAATAGCGAGGAAATCAAGCCACCACAATGTAAGAGCAAACCAAGGTCGTTCTTTGGGATTGATGATAGTAAATGAAAAAGGTCCTTCTGCTAAAGAACATGCTATAGCAAGAGCAGAGGCGTATTGGGAGTCATCGCCTATAACTTCTGTATATCCGGAAGAAATTGGCCCTAAAACAGAGAAGGGCAGAGAATGGGGATCTCCTTCATAGAAAAAGGTAGCCCCAAAATTTTCTAGAGCTCGGATTAAGGGAGCTATGGGACGCCGTTGTAATTGTGAAGATCCTGTAATTGTGATCTTCTCAGAAAAGATCGCTGCAAGTGCTGTAAAGAAACGAAAAACGATTCCAGAACTGCCTGCATTGATGGAGGTATTTTTGGGAAGTGTTAGCTGGGATGTTCCCGTAATTTCAAGATGTGTAGATTTTTTAAGAATTTTTGCCCCAAGCTGCTCGCAGGCTTGGATCATAGCTTCTGAGTCTGGAGAGGCGAGAGCATTATGTATTATAGAAGTACCTTGTGCTACCGAAGCCCAAAAGATAGCTCGTAGAGTATGAGACTTCGACGGAGGAACGGAAACTCTTCCAGATATAGAGGATTGAGAAATCTTATAAGCAAGCATTTTGGCTAACTTATTTTTGTTTTCCAAAAAGCTTGCCTGAACACTAATTTATCTTCCAAGAAAATATAATCTATTCTGGAAGACTAAATCATACATGTTTTCTCTACAAGTTTCTCTAAGTAAGTGACTAACTGCAAGCATAGCGTGCTTTCAATTTTGCAAGCATATGAAAGAAGTTCTTTTGCATGTGGTAATGTTGCTAACTCTGATTCCATTTCTTCTAGGTGTTCTTGTTCTTCCAAGATAATGGATTTTATTGTGACCTTGCTCCCTGCCTGTTTTAAAATGTCATGGTAGATAGGGTAGAGCTCAGCAGCGCGCATTTCTATAGCAGAGGTCACAAGTACGTAGGCCGTAGTTTTCAATGTTTGTCCAGAAAGGTGGTAGTGGTTTTTAAGTATTTTACATGTGCGCAAATCTAGAAGATGTAGGTAATACTTAACGCCATAGGAGCCGAGCATTTTTTCTAGAGAATAATCAAGAAAAGGTTGATCTGAGATTCTTGAAATTTGAGTTTTTAGATAAAACGCATGACGGAATTCTTCTGCAGCGTGTTTTAATACCTCTTTTTTTACTTGTGTAGGGTGCTCGCTAATTGAGATTTTTTTTGCCCCACAGTTTTCTAAAAACGATAATGTATTGACCCACTTGCTATGTAACTCGTTATCCGCAACGATATTTTTAAGGACTGATGACCAACGTGATGCGTAAGATACAAAGGTTGTTATTGTATTCGTAAGCATAGAATCTCCTGGAGGTAATGATAAATTCGATGCAGGTCTTCCTTGTGGATACAGTAGGGAGGAAGGACATAAATAGTATTTCCTAAAGGGCGTAGAATGAGGTGATTTTCTATAAAAAAGTTATAAAGGGTATCACGTAAATTAGAGAAATATCCTAAAGATTTGGTTGGATAATCTACAGCAAGTACCGTTCCTAAGACATCACAGCGTTGCCATTGTGCTCCGTATTGTGATTGGAATTGCTTATGACAAGTCTCTATCATTTCACGTTGCTGTCTGCACTGAGGGGATAATGTGAGATCCAAAGATGCTAAGGCTGCAGCACACCCTAAGGGATTCCCTGTATAGGTATGGCCATGTAAAAAAGATAATCTACGATCTTTAGCTACAAAAGCTTGGTAAATTTCTTCGCGCACTACAGTGACAGCAAGGGGAAGAAATCCACCTGTTAATCCCTTAGAAAGACAAAGGATATCTGGGTTAGTTTGCATGTATTCTGAAGCAAACAGTGGTCCTGTGCGTCCGAACCCTGTAAGAATTTCATCGGCTATGCAAAACACATCATAGTGTTTGGCGAGTGCTAAAATGGCATCTAATCCTTCAGGATTGTACACACGCATGCCTCCTGTACCTTGTAAGATCGGCTCGTAAATAAATCCTGCAATTTCTCCTGTGGAAAATAGAGCTTTTGCTTGCTGTAAAGAGATATCTTCTTTTCCATAGTAGGGAGGGTCTATAGTGTCCGCAGAGAAAAATAGAGATTGGAAAGGTTTATTAATATCCGCCGGGCCTGCTATGGACATAGCTCCGAAAGTATCCCCATGGTAGCCATGTTTTAAAGATACAAAACGAGTTTTTGGTCTTCCCTGATTATAAAAATATTGCAGTGTGATTTTTAAAGCGATTTCTATAGAACAGGCACCATTATCAGAGAAGAAACAACGTTCTAAACCGTCCGGAAGTAGTTCCGTAAGCCTTTGAGAAAGTTCTTCAGCAGGACTATGTGTGATATTAGAAAAAATTACATGCTCAAGTTGACATGCTTGTTCTGAGATTTTTTGCGCAATATAGGGATGAGCGTGACCGTGAAGATTACACCACCATGAAGAAATGGCGTCCAGATAAGCAGCTCCCGATTTTGTATAAAGATAAGCACCTTCTCCACGTGCAATGTGGATAGGTTCGTGATCTAAACCGGGTTGAGCAAAGGGATGCCATATTTTAGATTTTTTTTTCCCATTTTTTAGCTCTGTCAACATAACTGTATTTCTCTATATTTCCAGGTTTCTTTCCATAGATTTGCGTAGTTTTGTACTATAGCTTTGGAAATCATCTTTTCATAATTCAAACGTCCCAAAAAAGGCAGACCGGTCATATTAAGCAGCCAATCTTCTTCTTCCTTAGAGTATTGATTGAGAATTATTCCTAAGATGCTGAGGTTTCTTGCTTGCATAGCCTCAATTGTTAAACAAGTGTGATTGATACTTCCTAAATAGGCTTTGCTAACAAGCACCCAATGGCATGGCCATTTCGCAAAAACATCACCCTGTAAAGAATTATATGTGCAGGGAGAGAGGAATCCTCCTGAAGTTTCAATAATGAGAGAAGAATCTGTTTTTGGAAGAGTGATAGTTTCTTGATTAATAGTGATATTATCGATTTGAGCTGCTTGGTGGGCTGCTAGGGAATGAGAAAGTCGGTAAGATTCTGGGTGGCAGCGAGCTCCTGAGAGTTCATGAACTATGGCACTGTCAGAGTGGTTTAAGGAGCCAGATTGTATGGGCTTCCAATATTCTGCTTGAAATAGGATAGTTAAGATGGCGCTAACGAATGTCTTGCCGACTTCTGTATCAATTCCTGCTATGATAATATGCATAAGCTTTCTTGGATTTCGTATAATTTATTCAAGAATTCTGTGATTTCACTTTTGGTATTAAACGAGTGAAGACATATCCGTAATAATTCTTCTTTTTGTTTTACAGTTGGACTGACAATAGGGCGGACATCAAATCCAAAATCCTGAAGTGTTTTTGCTGCTTTGCGTACTTGAGTGCTTCCTGGTATACATAAGGACTGAATAGGCGTATTGCCATTGTCTTTAAAAATAGGTAAACGCATGTCTTGTGCTTTTTCTCGGAAATAAGAGATCAGTTGTTGGAGATTTTCTCTAAGGACATTCGCTTTTTCGTTATATTGATAGGCCAATTGGATCAATGCAAACGCATGGGGAGGTAGAGCCGTGGTATAAATAAAAGGACGGGAGAAATTAATTAGGTAGTCTTTAAGAATAGCTTTTCCTCCAACTGCTGCACCATGAATCCCTAAAGCTTTTCCAAAAGCATATACAGTTGCAGATACGTCATTTTGAAGCCCTAAAGAAGCTACGTATCCCTCCCCTATATTTCCAAAGACTCCTAGAGCATGTGCCTCGTCAACAATAAGATGCGCAGAGTATTTTTTACATAAAGCACAGATGGCTTTTAGGGGAGATACTGAACCATGAAGCGAATATACAGATTCCACGCAAACAAAGGTTTGTCCACAGTGTGGTTGTGATAAACGCTTTTCTAAATGTTGAATGTCATTATGACGGAAGGGGATCCCCTGGGCTTTCGCAAGGCGAATGCCGTCATGGATAGAAGCGTGGATATAGATATCGTAGATTACACGGTCTTCTTTAGAAACCAGTGCTGAAATTAATCCGAGATTTGCCATGTATCCAGAATTAAAAATTAAAGCGCTTTCCATATTATGATAGGCAGCAATGTATTGTTCTACACGATCTGCTAGAAGAGATTGCCCTGTGAGGAGACGTGATCCTGTAGAACCCAGGGAATGCATATAATCCCATGCGTTAGAAAATCTTTGTTTCAACTCTAAAGATCTAGCAAAGCCAAGATAATCATTAGACGTGAAATCTATAGAAGTAGAGACAGTTTTTAATGTTCGGTGAATCTTTCTATGTTTTTGTTTTTCTAATCTTTGTTCTAACAGGTTACAGATTGGCATGGTTGCCCTCTTTTCATTGAAAATGCTGGACGATGACGCATTCCAAGTAAATTCAGCATGGCGGTGTCTTCATCCATATCGTTGTTATCTACAGTGAGGAGTTTCTCACCATAGAAAATCGAATTTGCTCCGGCAATGAAACATAGAGTTTGTTGTTCCACAGAAAGGAAAGCACGTCCTGCGGCCAGGCGCACCATAGAGTGGGGAAACACAATGCGTGCTGTAGCTATCGTACGTAAGATTTCCCAAAAAGATATCGATTTCTGATTGTGTAGGGGAGTCCCTTCTATCGGCCAAAGCACATTGACAGGCACCGATTCTGGCATGCGTTCTCTACTTGCTAGGTTATGAAGCATCTCGATACGATCTTCAACAGTTTCTCCCATACCAACAATCCCACCACAACAGACATTAATTCCAGATTTTTCAACGATATCCAAAGTTCGTAAACGATCTTCATATTTGCGTGTGGTAATGATTGTCTTGTAAAAACCTTCAGAAGAATCCAAGTTGTGATTATAAGCATAGAGACCGGCCTTAAAGAGCTTTTCAGCTTGATTTGGGGTGAGCATGCCAAGAGCACAACATACCTCAGCGCCCATATTGGTAATGCCTTTGATCATTTCTAAAGTGCGATCAAATTGATGGTTATCTTTTACTTCTCTCCAAGCAGCTCCGAGGCACACGCGAGTGGCTCCAGAATTTATAGCATGTTTTGCCTTATCCAAGACTTCTGTGATTTTCATCATTGGTTCTGGTTTGACATTTGTTTGGTAACGTGAAGACTGTGCGCAATAAGCGCAATCTTCAGTACAACCACCTGTTTTTATCGAAACAAGATAACATGTCTGTAATTCGGAGTGGGGAAAATTACTTCTTAATATAGCGTTCGCCCTATGGATTAACTCAAAAACAGGAGTGTTATATACTTCTTTAATTGCGTCTAATGACCATAACTCAGAGCGTGCTTCCATAAATGATGCTTTCCTAGAAAAAGGTTGACAATGTAGACAAAGGGAAGAATTGTTAACATAGAATCCCTAGAAAGTCAATAACAACGGATTTGTGAAAGTCTACACGAATTAATAAGATACGCTTATCTTTTGTTGAAAAATGGGATGAATTTTTTAAACAGAAAGTTGAGTGATACGGTTTGGGATACCTTCCTATCACTCTATTTGATTTAGATGGATTGAATCAGTTTAAAGTCGGAAAACTTTAGTTAGTTCAGAGAGGAGGTAAAACCCCCATCCAAAAGTAGATTGACCCCTGAAATAAAAGAGGAGGATGGTGTTAGGAGAAACTCTATGGTTTTTGCTAGCTCTTCAGATTCGCAATGACGACGTAAAGGTATTTCTTCAGTCTCCTTATTATATTCTTCCATATAGCTAGATTGGTTTACTCTAGCTTTTTCTTGAATTCTATTTTTATGAAAAGGAGTGAGTACAACTCCTGGAGAGACAACGTTTACACGAATTCCTTTAGGGCCCAATTCATAAGCAAGAGCTTTAGCATACGTTGTCCACATACGACGAATAACACAGGATAGACCGTAAGCGGGTAGGCGTTGTATAGATGTCGTTCCTCCTATGATCACAATAGAACTTTGAGAACTCATATAGGGGAGAGTCGCTTGAATTAGAGCTGTCTGTGCTATAAAAGTTGTTTGTAATGTGGATTCCCAAGATTCCGGGGATTGTAAAACGCTTCCCCAAATAGGGCGAGGTGTTAAAATGATCAGCCCTTGAATAGGGCGATTGAGCTCTTTAAGAGTTTTTTTATAATCTGCAAGATATCCGGGGAAAGAATAGTCTATAGCTAGAGTTGAAGAATTGGGGTTTTGTTCGTGTAGTGTCCGAAGTTTATCGTGTTGTCTGCCTATAAGTAGTAGATAGTAATCTCGTTCGTGAAGATACAAGGTGACTGCTGAACCTAGTTGTCCTGAAGCTCCTGTAAGTACGACACACGGATGGTTTTCCTTTGTTGTTGCTAACGCAAAAGTGGAGGAAAACAAAGTGAGGATGATTATAGCGTACTGGATGAGTTTTCTGCTTGATCGCATGTAATTCCTAGCAAGTTAAGAGTGTAATCGGAAGCTTGAGTTATTGGGCGTTGGTGAATAGTTTCTAAGAATTCCTGTAAGAAATACTGAGCTTGTGTGTATCCCATTACGGGGGGCACGTAGTCGGGGTCGTCTAAGTATTTATCAAGGAATAGAGAAAGCCAAATTCCGCAAGACGAACTGTCTTGTTGTATGGGGGTTTTTATAACTTTTTTGACAACAAACGGAGAACACGCTCCATTGGCATCGGGATGAACATTTCCTAATCTAGTAGCTATCGAGTTTAGTGCTGGGTCAATTATCCGATTATCTATAAAATTCGCTAGACTATCAAAGAAAACAACCTCCCTTCTGTCTAAGTTGACGATTACCAGTGTCCAATGAGATACCCCCGCAAAACCCCTTTGTGCTGTTGATAACATCAAGGAGTTCAGTTCCTCCGCATTATTCGCACAGGGGTGGTGCCATAATGGGTAAGCGTAGATTCGGAAATTTTGACAACCCCTTTCCACTAAATGAGGATAGTCTTGGTAATTGTCTTGGTGATGACATTGAGTGCTGTCAGGGTGGTCTAAAATGCTTTGAGTAGAGAAGTCAAACATGTGTAGGTCTTCTAACACCACGCGTTCTATAGAAAAACAAGTTGACGGTGTATAAAGAGAGGACACGAATAGATTAGTATGCTTCTCAGACAGCCTGATAAGATGAGTTGAGATTTCTAGATGATCCCAGCTGCCAAATGAAATTTCCGGTTTTGAACTAAATACAGACGCGTCATACAGGTAGGGTGGGTAATAATATTCTGCGCCATCTACACAAGAACAGCGGATATCAAAGTCCAAGAGATTCTGTGTAGACATAAAACATAGAATCAACCCTAGAGTAATAATAATAAATACAGAAGCTAGTATGACTCTAGCTAATTTACTTAAAAATGAAGCGTTATCAAAGGAGCCTGGTCCGGTAATAGGTGTTTTTTTACGCATAAAACCAACCGTTCTTTCTCCGGAAGAATAAGTATTATAGGGATTATACGATGTATAAATAGATCTTTGGTAAGTAGTTGGCGGAGAAAGAAGAAAGTTAGCCATAAAACTGTTATTTTATTTTTTTGCAACGATTATAGTTTTTTTAAAGAAAAAAATCATTTTAATTTTTTATTAATGACTTACTAACTTCTTATTATTTTACATTATCTTTGCAGACGCATAAGATTTTCTTACCCCGATATAAAAGATGGGTGTGGTGAGAATGTTAAAGAAAGCTTTATAAAAATAAGAGCACATCATGATTTGTAGGGTTTTTGTAAAAGGGAGGCGCATTCCTAGGTAAATGACGCCAAAATCCACAATAAACGTGTCTATCATTTGAGAGAGCAGTGTGGAGGTATTGTTACGTAGCCAAGCAGGAGTGTTAGGAAAGTGTTGTTTGAGGAAGTGAAAGGAGACAATCTCTAGCTGCTGAGAGACTGAAAAAGAGACAAAGGACGCTATAAATACTATCGGGCTAATGTCAAAAAGGGTGTGCCATGCATACTCTACATCTGGAGAAGATGCCGGAAGAAAAGAGACAATATGAAGGAATACCAATGCGAATATGTTTCCAGCAAATGCAGACAAAACCATACGCCGGGTTTTCTCAGGGCCAAAGACCTCATTAACAATATTAGAGATTACAAAGGTTGCGGGATAGAGTATCAGCCCTCCAGGGATCGTGAAGTAGGAGGTAATAACAAGCCTAGAAGCTGCCACGAGATTTGATAGGATCAAAATCAATGAAAATGTGAGTGATAGGTTAAAAAGCACCCTATTTTTATGAAAAGACATGTTCATTTAAAAAATAGATAATATCTTGATAGTATACATCGTGTGGACCAAAGACAATAAAATCAAGTCGTCCTTGCTCTAGAAATAGGTGCATTTTTTCTGCAACGTCATTTAATTCGCTAAAATCACGAATGATGAAGAAAGTGGTTTGTAGGGATTTTGGATTGCAGGGGCGTTGTATAATGTGTTCGGTTTTAAACGGAGAAATGAATACGTTGTTGTTAAAGGTATAGGATAACTGATCTGTGGAGCTTAATATAGCAGCTCCGTATGCTTTTCTCTTTCCCTGTTTTTCAATAAGACCGTTTTCTACTGTAAACCAGAAACACCGCGAGATTGCTAGAACATTGCTGTTAAGTATTCGAGGCTGGTCTTCTATAGAATAGATTTCTTTTGCTCGTTCTACAGCTTTTATAAAGAGCTTCCCCATAGAAGAAAAAAATTTTACGAATTCTTGATGCAGTAACCATGGGACATGGCAAAATAAATCGTGAATGAGATCAGGAAGAGGCGAAAAACTTTCATCCTCCATTTTGCGTATGTGTTTAGCTATAGGAAACCGTTGCTGACTTAACTCAAATAAATAATCGTGTGGCGGGAGATAATCTTTTGTTGAGGATAATGTAAGACCTGTTTGTGACAGGATAGTATGGTTAATGTGATCAATATCTATCACTGATCCTGCAGTTAGATTTAGAGCATCTAAATACTCAAAAAAAACTTGGGGACAATAAGCCTTCCATAAAGCAAGTCGAGAATTTAACAGTGCATCTGAATAACTTTCAGAGTTGGAAAGTATTGCAGCGATGTGACGAGTCATGAATAAATAGAAGTTTATAGTTTAGGATCTACTTAAAAAAGCTTTCTACTTGTATAGACTATTACGGATTATAAAGAACAATTCGTGTTGAAAGAATCAAAGAGATTTAAATTCTAGGGTCATTTAGGATTTTTGTCGAGAGAAAGCTAATCCCTTTTAGGGATATAAAAAGTAGTGTTTTGTCTGCATTTTTAGAAGGTTGTATGCGTGTTGGTATTATCGGATGTTCGGGAAGAATGGGAACGTTATTGAGTTCTTTGTTGAGATCATCAAACCGTTTTATTTTAGGCCCAGGGTTCTCTAGACAGAGCTCTTATTCTTTAGACTCCGTTATAGAAAGTAATGACGTTCTTGTAGATTTTTCTTCCTCATCTTTTTCAGATGAACTCCTCGTTGCCTTGCTTTCTAACCCTAAACCCCTGATTTTTGCTACGACAAAGCCTGAGCCCTCTTGCTCTGTAGATGAGAAATTACAACGTTTAGCTGCTTATGTTCCTGTTGTTGTCTGCCCTAACACAAGTCTAGGAGCATATGTGCAAAAACGTTTGGCAGGTCTACTTGCTCGGGTATTTGATGATAGGTACGATATCCGAATTTCTGAAGTGCATCATCGAGGAAAAAGGGATCCAGTTTCTGGAACGGCTAAAGAACTAGCCTCTATTCTTCGCAATACTAAGCAAGAGGCCTGGCAACAGGAATATAGTATCGGGTCTCGTTGTCATAGTGTAAAAAATATTGAACTGCATGCATCGCGTGTAGGGAATATTGCTGGCGAACATGAAGTCGCCTTTATTAGTGATAAAGAACAAATCATTATACACCATAAGGTCTTTTCTAGGGCAGTGTTTGCAGAGGGGGCTTTAAGAATTTTAGATTGGTTAATCGATGAGTCTCCATCCCCTGGATGTTATGGACCTGAAGTAGGGCTAAAGGTTTCTATGTGAACGAACAGTTCTTGCTTAAAAAACAAAACGGTTATTACAATGCGGCCTCTAAGATTCTTTGATTTTTGAATAAGAAGCACGTGTTTTGGATTATCACCAACCTAAATTTCATGGCGGTTTATTGGCCTGCTTTTTTTATTCGTAATCAAGGATGATATAGTATGATTTCAGGAGGCAACACATGCGTGTGGCTGTTTTGGGAGCTACTGGACTTGTTGGACAAAAGTTTGTAGCTCTCTTGCATAAATGGTTTCCTTGGCATATTTGTGAAGTTGTTGCCTCCGAGACAAAATGTAGTCAAACTTATGGTTCTGTATGTGTGTGGCAAGAGTCGTTAGGCCCTATGCCAGCCAGCATGAGATACGTACCTGTTCGTAGGATTGAAGAAGTCGAGTCAGATGTTGTCGTGTCTTTTTTGCCAGAGATTGTAGCAGAATCATTAGAGTCCTACTGCTTGTCTAAGGGGAAGTTGATCTTTTCTAATGCATCAGCTTATAGGATGCACCCTGCTGTTCCTATAGTTATCCCTGAGGTAAATCCGGAGCATTTTCAACTTGTGAATAAGCAACCTTTTCCAGGAAGAATCATAACAAACTCTAATTGCTGTGTGTCAGGTATTGCCTTGGCCTTAGCTCCTTTAACGGAGTTGAGTATAGGTCATGTACATATTGTTACTTTGCAGTCAGTGAGTGGAGCTGGGTATCCTGGGATTTCTTCTATGGATATTTTAGGAAATACAATTCCTCACATAGTAAAGGAAGAGGAAAAGATCCTGAGAGAAACGTTAAAGATTTTAGGAAGTAGTGAAGAACCTGCGGATTTCCCTATAACGGTTACTGTGCACCGTGTTCCTGTAATTTATGGGCATACATTGACCTTACACGTGACTTTTCATAATACTGTAGCTATAGAAGACATTCTTCATATTTATCACCGTAAGAATGCAGAATTTCCCGAAACGTATAAACTTTACGATTCTCCTTGGCATCCACAGGCAAGAAAAGATCTCACAGATGATGATATGCGTGTGCATATAGGTCCCGTTACTTATGGAGGAGATTCCCGAACAATAAAGATGAATGTATTGATACATAATCTTGTTCGAGGTGCTGCGGGAGCTTTATTGATGAATATGCAGAACTACTGTTTTCAGAATGCTGGAGAATATGCATGCCCCCAGTAGTCTATAAATTTGGTGGGACGAGTTTAGGAACTGCGGAAAGTATCAGAAAAGTTTATGATATTGTTCATAAGAATACGCCGTGGTTTATTGTTGTCAGTGCTGTAGCCGGTATTACGGATCTTTTGGATATGTTTTGTTCCGTTTCTAGTGAATATCGGGAACACATCATTTTGGACATAGCAAACAAACATAATGAAATTATTCATGATCTACAACTCACATTCTCTATATCTCCCTGGATAGAGAAGTTACAAAGTTGTATGGATAAGGAAAAAATATCACCGCGTGATCGCGCAGAAATTCTTGCTATAGGAGAGGATATATCAGCCTCTCTATTTCATGCTTTTTGCTGTAGTAATGATTTCTCTTTAGAGTTTTTGGAAGCTAGAACCGTTATATTAACAGACGGTGAGTATAGTCGAGCAACTCCTGACATTTTGCGTATGCGTGAGAATTGGCATGCTCTCGATTTTCGGAGTGATGTTTGTTACATTACCCAGGGATTCATAGGAGCAAATGCTTCTGGGGAAACAACACTATTAGGTAGAGGGGGTAGTGATTATTCTGGAGCTTTAATTGCTGAAATGAGTCACGCTAAGGAAGTGCGTATTTATACGGATGTTAACGGTATTTATACCATGGATCCTAGAATTATTGAAGATGCTCAACTTATTCCCGAGTTGAGTTTTGAAGAAATGCAGAATCTTGCCACATTTGGTGCCAAGATTCTTTATCCACCTATGCTTTCTCCTTGTGTGCGCGCTGGTATCCCTATTTTTGTAACCTCAACTTTTGATTTGTCTAAAGGGGGCACGTGGATCTATGCTATGGATAAAATTATGAGTCATGAGCCACGTGTAAAAGCATTGTCTTTACGTCAGCATCAGCGTTTATGGTCGATAGACTGCAGCGGTTCAAGTACTGTGGGCTTGGATAAGATTTTACCTATACTAGAAATCCATCATGTTCTTCCTGGATTAATAACTTCTCAAGACAGCACGGTATCCTTTACAACTGATGATGATGACGTTTCTGACGATGTTATTCGAGAGCTGTATGATAAATTATCGAGCATTGGCACAGTGCATATGCTCTATGATCTGGCGTTAATCACGATGATCGGTTCCGGATTAGCTTCAACAAAGGTTGTAACGACTGTGACGGAAAAATTACGGCATTATCCTTCCCCAATCTTTTGCTGTTGCCAAAGCTGTATGGCATTAAGCTTAGTTGTTCCTGAAAATCTTGCAGGAAATGTTGTAGAACAACTCCATAATGATTATGTTAAGCAGAAGTTTTCTGTAGTATAACCGCTGATTACTATGAAATTACTCACGGCTTCTGTCACGCCTTTCTTACCTAATAATTCTATAGATTTTTTAAGCTTTGAAAATCTCTTGCGTTTTCAAGAGAGAGAAGGCAATGGCGTTGTTCTTCTTGGTAGTACAGGAGAAAGCCTATCCATGACAGCAAAGGAAAAAGAATCCTTAGTTTCCTATGCATGTTCTTTAAACTTGAAGGTTCCCATAATTGTTGGTGTACCAGGGACATCACTACACGAAGCTTCAGAGTGGATCCATACATGTCAGTCGTATCCTATTTACGGTTTTTTAATCACTACCCCTATTTATACTAAGCCTGGTATACATGGTCAGACCCTTTGGTTTGAATCTCTGTTAAACAAAACAAACAAGCCTGCAATTCTATATAACATTCCTTCTAGATCAGGAACAACGTTATATTTAGACACAGTACGAGCTCTTGCTACTCACCCTTTTTTCTATGGTTTGAAAGACTCCGGAGGGTCTATTAAAAATTGTCTAGAATACGCGCAGATTAGTTCTAACGTAGTTCTTTATTGTGGTGACGATGGCTTGTGGCCACAAATGTATGAGTGCGGGGCACAGGGGTTAATTTCAGTTCTATCTAATATCTGGCCAAAAGAGGCACGTGAGTGTGTTGAGGATCCTCGTAACAAGTATCGTGCGGGCTTGTGGCGAGAAGTTTCTTCTTGGCTTAATCAGACGACTAACCCTATTGCTATTAAAGCGCTACTTGCTTACGAGCAAGTTATAGCACATAACACTTTGCGCTTGCCTTTATCTATTAAGGACTTACAATGCGCTGAATCTGTGCCACGAATTATAAAAAAAATGTCACAATGGGAATACCCAAGTGCTCACGTATAGCTAGTGAAAAAGCACATATTTTCAGTGATTTATATAGCAGAAAATAATGGTTCTTTCTTGTTGATTTTAAATGGCTTGTGTTGCATTTTTCCTGCTTGCTGGTGCTTTCTAAATTGATTACAGATGCATCGATACACTAAAGTTCCTCTACTCCCTATTCAATCTGCGCAACGGATATGCCCACTGAAAATAGAGCATAGTTTGGTAACTTGCAAATCAGATTTTTTGAATTTCATTTTAGAAATGCTCAAGTTAGATCGATGGAATAAGTTGTTATTTAGAATAGGACTAACGCGGACGTTTACTTTCGTTTATCACGCTATGCTAATGTTTATCACGGTAGTATATATATCGGTTTCTTGTATTCTACATATTTTATGTATGTGTAGTCCCATAGAACAAAATAGTAAAAGCAGAGAAAATATATTAATTTAGAAATGTGAAAAGAAGGTGTTCTTAAGCGTTTTACCTATAAGGTAGATTGATTCATTCATATTCGTGTTAACTTCTGTAGTCTTATTTATAATAAATTTCGGGTTGGCTGTTTCGTTTTTTATTTCCTATGCTGCGCGTGAGTTTGAGTGAATTAGTTCAGATTAAAGAAGAATAAGAGTAGGTATGATTAAAAGATTGTTTATTTATAGTTTAGTCTTCGCATTTTTCCCTACATTATCCTACAGTAATACAACAGCTGAAGGTGTAGAGACTATTGCGGAAGAATCTGTTGAACATCAGAACTCTAGTATAGATAGTTGTTTTGATTCTATGACTGATGAAGATAGAGAAACTCTAGCAAGTCAGCTCGATCCTTTATTTCAAGTATTGGTAGAAGAGAGCCAAGAGTTATACCACGATCTCGTTCTTATATGTAAAAACGAGAATATAGAATTAGAAAATAGTAAACAGGCCATAAAACTAATAAAAGAGTTGCCCTCAGGTAAGAGAATTCTACAAGCATGTAGCGATATTTTTTCCTCCTTACGTGTACCTACTGATGATTTGAATAGTGAGAACCTTTCGTTTGATGCTTTACTACAAAAGCTTGATGAGATAGCTCATGTTTGGCACGCCTATCGACATTCTAAAGATATAGAATATGCTTACAAAGATCTCGAAATGCGAGAAAAAGAACTAGAATTTAAAAAAGATCTCCTTTCGTGGCAGAAAGAGAAAACAGATAGAGAACTTGCATGGAAACGCGAAAGATACGCGAGGGAGATGGTAACGCATAAAAGATAACACATACCACAGTTTGCCAAATTCATAAGAGTTTTTGGATTTTTGTTCAGATATTTTTTTATTTTGTGAATAGAGACATTTTTTAAAAAGCTCTAGATAAAATAGTTGGAATAGATCAAAACCCTGGGCTAATTGTTTTCACAGATGCGAATTACTATAATATCATGCTTATAAGTTCCTTTGTGTTAATTATCTCTTAAGAATGCGGTGCTATGTGTATGGAAGACTAAGATATTGACATGGCAACATTTCTAGGTTTGATTTACAGAATAAAGTGCGAGTCTCGGCACAGACGAAATCTGGAGAATATGACTATCTTTTTCTCTGGATGTAAGTTTATGAATACCTAATACCACTATATTGTAGTCGAATGTTTTTATGGTTGTGACTGTCAATCTTGAGAGCAGTTCGAGTTTAGAAAATATCAGTTTAGGAGATTATCACTCACCTTCTGTTAATGTTGAGGCATCATTGTCTCAACAGACTTCTGAACGAGTAAATTGTTTTATTCATGGAGGACTTGGAGCTTTTGTAACAGGACATGCAGACGTTTTTGAAGCTGTGAGTATTTTTGATCCGGATGCAGAGATACCAAGAGCTCATGAGGTTGGTGTTACCTACATTAATGGGAGTGCCCAAACTTTACTAGAGGCTCAACAAGAGTCCTTGTACCTTAGTGAGGTCCGAGGTGAGCCTGTACGTATGTTTTACAATTCTGGATGGGGAGGGTGGAGTTCTCGATTATTACGAAGACCTGTTGTTACAGGTTCTAGTTCCATATGTCAGGCAGTGATCGAATCCTTGGAACACTTCTTCTCTAATTCTGCAAACGAGAATAGAAATCATATAATTATATTTTACGGTGATGGCGGTGCTATAGTTGAGGAGGTATTGCGTCACACACAGTATGGTGACCGGATTAGGGTAATTGGGATTGCCCCTACGATATATGTTACAGGAAGTAACACAAACCATTTTAGGTTGCCAGGAGATTTTACTACTCTGTTTGACTGGGAAGGATTTACGCGTTCTAACGTTACAACTCTTAATTACTCTTCAGGGGCTGAAGGATTGTTTTTGCCAGGTATCCGTTGTCCTAGCTATCTTTGGGCGTTACGTCTAACACAATACCCTTCTTCCCATGAATCGACCTCAGAAAGCATGTTTCAACATGCTTCTAATCAGGTTTCTTTGGTAGAAATTGGTCATGGTCACGGGGCTTTTGAGAGATTAATCGAGTTATTGCAATTGGGAGAAACATCTTCTGAGGCAGAGTTTAATTTCGCTCCACGATCCCGGACTGATATTGTTTTATCGAGTATATTCAGTATATTTAGAGTTAGTGGTTTAACGCAAGAGTATATCGTTGTTTCTGTGACAGACTCTCCTGATGTTTATGTTTCTTACGTGATCATTATCGGCTATAGTATGAATCTCTTGCGCTACTTTCTTTTGTTGTTTACCAATCGTCGTTCTGTTCGCGATTCGTATAGGTCATTACGTCTTATGGCTCATGGATTAGTACCGCTGGTTTTTCTAGTAACTGTTTTGGATAATGTCAATTGTTTAAGAAGATTCGGCAATCCAAATCCGATTTTGCAAGCTATATTTGTTGTAGCATCTACATTAAGTGGTAGTGTTATCTTTATGGAGATATTAAGAAATTTTTGCTGAGGATTGCGAGGACGTATCCAAAGTACTATTTTACAAAGATTGACAGGTTCACCTCAAGAATCTAACGTCGTTGTGCGCTCTGTAGATGGGAACAGAATTGGTGCTATGCAGATGATCATTGGGGTAGCTCATGGAATATTTTTATCTACTACTGTTGGAATTCTTAATAGTATAGTTATGCAGGTCCCTAGCACATTAGGCAGAAATTCTACAACAGACGCAAATGATACAGGATTTTATTCTAATTATTTACACAATGCTTCTTTAGTATGGCAGAGCGGAGACGTTTTAGCAGTATCACAGACAATAAACTTATTTATATGCTTGATTGTGTTGATCGCTAATATCATTGTTATGGTGGATTTGGTAAGAAGAAATCGACGCCGGTAAAAAACAAAAGCTGCATAGTCTTTTTTTTAAAGTTAAGATAAACTGTGTTTCGCAAAATCTAAAGAAGATGATGGTTATGGCGACAGTAATTCCTACAGGTTTCTGTTTGCAAAATCAGGAACCGATCAATCTATGGGAAGAGTTCCCTTTGGCTGAGAGAGTATGCGTAATACTTTCTATCGTGTTTGTTATTTTTGGTGTAATTTGTAGTGTAATAGGTATGGTACTTAGTTCCATAACCACAGGTGTCATAGGTTTTAGTCTCTACATTATTAGTATCTTTTTACTTTTGCGTGGAGTTGTTATTTACAACCATTTTTCTTTGAACTACTTAGTCTATGGTTCATTAGATAAAAATTATCGTTCAAGTGAAGTTTGGGGGAATGTCTATGAAAGTCCCCGTCGACTTGTCTGTGATTAAAACATCTGGTTTTAAATTAGCAACTCAGTTTCTTCAGACAGGCGCTTCTGTTTTCTAGCTACCTTTGCCTGAGGAGTCATGATTTTCTTCACCTTCCCTAGAAAGGTGAACAGCTTGATTTTCAGAAGAATCTGGTTTTTCTTACTCTTCACTATCAACAGAATATGCAGTTAGAGAAAAAGATCATTAGGTAAATCTGTCCCCTATTTTTCTAATAGACAATCTGCAGTTTTTCTTGGCGCTATAATAAGATCGAATTTTTTAGTGAGGGAATAGATCATTCGAGATCGAATTGAGTAGTCTAGGAACGGGAGTGAGATTATTTTCAGTGTAAAGGTAAGGCGATAAATATTATGGATCCCATCGGTGAATATTTACTAGGTGAGGAGTTGAGGGAGTTAATGGCGGAGCGTCTGGTAGGGGGGATGGGTTTATGTCAAATGTGTGGTTATTTTCACCATAATGGGGGGGAGGTGATAAGTATTGTGGGGAGCAGCCTGGAGAGGGAGTTAATGGCGGAGCGTCTGGTAAGGGGGATGGATTGAGAACAGCCGAAGATATTAGGAGCAGCGTTTCAGCTGTATGTGGTGTTATGTCTTCCTCTTCTTCTCTTGGAAAATCATCGAATTTGTCTTCTTGAATAGTAGATAAACGTGGTTGACTCCATGGATTGCTATCTTTGTTTGCTCTAGGGAATTCCATGGGTTTGGTTTCCGAAACTCCTTCTTCGTCTTTGTTTAATATTATTTTCCCTAAGACTTGTTCTCGGAAGATATTCGATGCAAGAGTAATGATGTTGATTTCTCTTTGTTCAAAGAGAGTTTCTGGTTTTACCCTTCTAGCATAGGGTTGAGTATTTCTTGCGACCAAGGACAGTAGGATAATTATTTGAACTAATATACTAGGAGCTGTGTAGATTTCCTCACCATTACCCAAAGTCTCTTTTTCAAGTAGCCAATTTCTGAAACGGATATGTTTGAACATAGCTCCCAGGGTATATGTTACACTTGCAGCAAGAATGCTAGCTTGATTTTCGTCGAGTAAAAAGCTTCCTCTAAGTGGGTCGCTTGTTCTATAACAACGAATTGTTCTAGCGTAATTTAAACATTTCGCATAGCAAAATGGAGATTTACGGCCGTTTTGGGTTTGTATCCAAATGTTTTGAGCATCCTTAGGGTTTGTATCTGTCGGAGCTACATGCCAAAGGTCTAAAACTGCTCCACATCTATGTTCAAAAATATTTTGTCTTCGAATATGCTCTGCTATAACTAACATTTCTCCTGTTCTTCTGGCGATCGTATCAGCTTGTCTATCTAACCTATCTATTGAAGTAGGGCAGAATCGTTGCATTTTTTGTTTTGTTGCTCCTGGTATTATTGGGAGGCGACGTTTTAAAGTGGAACGCATATCCGATTTTAATAAAGAAAGAGCTGCACAAACGGTGCCATGGACTTGAGTGTATTCCGATACATCAATATAAAAATTATCAGCACTACTTCTAATAAATGGTACCTGAGAACGGTAGTTTTGTTGGCAAAGTGTCGCCGTTACTTCTTTGTTACACGATTTCTCTCCAGTTTCTTGAGAAAGTGAGGAGCTTTTAGGATTAGCTAAATAGCATGTGCTTGTTGGAGGAGTATGCTTGTCTAAAAAGTTCTGGATGCGTCGAGATAATTTAATAACTTTTTTCGGACCAGGATGGGAATTATCTCGAGCCTGATTTTGCTGCGGAACCGCTGTCTGCAATTCTGGTGTATTACAGGCTGAACGTAAAGATAACATATAGACTACTCCCAAAGAAAAATCAATAGGACACCTACGAACGTCTCTTAGTTATATAAAAATATTTTTATGGTTAATTTTAAAAGCGTTCGAAAGCATTTTAATATAAATTATAATTAAATATCATAGTTTTTATATTTAATTTATAATTTGTAATTAGTTAATTTTTTTATTTTCTTATTAACGATGTGTTTTCGAATTCAAAAATTGACAAGAGAGGAGGGAAACTTCAAAATAACTACGCAACCATATCTATATAGAGTTAGGAGAAGAATATGGGTTATAGCTTAGCTACAAAGTTTCATTTTTTAAGGATTTTGAATAGTCCAATAGTAAAAATATTGGAGGGATCGTTTTTCCTCGCCTTGCTAGCGAAGATTGCCCTACCCCTACCCTTTACTCCTGTTCTAGTAACTTTTCAGACATTAGGGATTTTTTGTATTGGTGTTGCATGCTCTCCATGGATAGCTGTTGGTAGCGTTCTCTCTTATCTTATTGAAGGCATGTTTTTGCCAGTATTTTATGGTTCGGGATATGGCTTAACTGCGTTTTTCGGACCAACAGCAGGATATCTTTATGCTTTTCCTATAGCTGTTCTATTTATCTCCTCATTCTATCGTCGATTTAAATCTCCCGGCGGATACGTCTTGGCCTCTATCCTTACTATCGCAGCCCTTATAATACTAGTAATGGGATCTCTCTGGCTTGCCTACTATTTTTATACGATGTCTATCACTGAATCCATAGATATTGTAAAAGGTTTCCGATTAGGCGCTGTGCCATTTATTTTCGGAGAGGCCTTAAAAATTCTTCTCGTAGTTAAAGGCAAATCTGCGGTGCAATTTTTTCAGACGCGCTATTTTTAATTAAAATTTTTTAACGTTTCTTCCCCTTGCACTTCAGAGGTTAGATGTTGGCTCTGAGATTCTAGAAGTGGATCGGTTAGATGCCTGCAAATAGTTTAACTAGGAGGTGTGCTTTTGCTAAGAGTCATTTACTATAGTCCCTATTGTAACAACTGTGCATGAGAGGATGATTACTCAGTCCCACATAGGCTTAAAGTAATACATTAGGTTTGTTTTGAGAGCTTCTAGAAAATACCAAGCTATTCATTGGTTTTAAAATAAGTTTCTTTACATTTTAGAAGTTGAGCTCCAGTGTCTTGATAAGTTAAATACTATGATTAAGCTACTGCTCTGTTGCTCAATGATGAGATTTCAGAAAGGTTTGAACAAAGACGATTGTTAATAGGAAAGAGAGCTTGGGGCAGACAGGATTCGAACCTGTGACCAACGGGTTATGAGTCCGTGGCTCTAACCGCTGAGCTACTGCCCCGTGATTAAGAGAACAGATATTAACATATAAGCTTCTGACAAGCAAGTGATATCCATCTCTAATCTGAAGATTTGAGATACTGCACAGAAATTTGTTTCATCCGCATGTACAGAGACTCACCTCCATTCACTCTTCCAAAAGATAGGTATTGACTGAGTTGATCAAAAAATACTGGCTTACAGGTTAGTATGGTAACCGGGGTTTCCCCAGAATACACTTCAGCAAATAATACTGCTATCCCAGAAGAAATCAAAGCTTCCGTATGCGTAAAAAAGAATAAACGTCCCTCTTGATATACTTCATAAAGATATAAATCACTCTGACAACCCAACACAAGGTTCTCTCTTGAAATTTTACTTTTATCAAAGTTTTTAGATTGTGATCCGAAATCTAAAAGAGTGTTATACAACATGTCTTTATGAAATTTTTCGGGAAACAGAGTTTGTAAAATGCGGTGCTGTTTTTTCAAGCATCCAGCATGCTGTAGGGGACATACGGAGGGATTCAAAATTACTCCTCAACAACACGATTAGGCTCTTGTCTTAGATGGGTTAGAGTTTGTGATAGAGCTAAAATTCTTTGATTCGCAGAGGCGATAACATAATCAGGATCACTAAAATGTAGGTGATCGCTAAATTGTGTTTTAGGTGCATCAAATACGTATGGTAAGGGCATATTCATTTGTAGTTGCAAGGTATGCAACGTATTGGTCATTTGAGGATTATTTTGTTGAGCGACAATTTCAGAAATTTGCTTCTGAATGATCATTTGATTTTTAATTAATTGGTACTGATTAATCGCTTTCTGAATGTGCGCTACCTTTTTATCAAAAGCTTGCCGATCGGCGACATAATTGTCGTCATCGCCCAAGCGGAGACCGTAGGAAATTAGAATACTGATTTGGTTGCCTATGCATGCACCAATCGTAAATCCAACAGCTTCAGGAATAGCGTAAATTAGAGAAGAAATAGAAGCAATGATTGTTGCTAAAAGAATTTGGCGGGTTCCATTGGGATCAAGCTGCTGTAACCCATAATTCATCAGATTCCACAGGCTGTTTGTATTTTTATATTTATTTTTCCTATCCAAAACATTGGCGGTAAAAATGCCAAAAAGAACACCAACACCTAATCCTATACCCAGCCAAATTGTTAATGTTACTGCCATAGTATGATGACAGGCCAATATTAATGCCCAAGCAAGGATATACAATAAAATATACTTCCAATTATCTCTTAAAAACGTACTAATTTTTTCCCCTACAGAGCGGGCATGGTCCATGCATGTTCTTGGAGCTGGTCGGTAGGGTAGAATACGCATCAAAGAGAGGGGGGGGCGAGAAGATATAGTTATTCCCTTAAGTTCGCTATTAGGTGGTTGTGAGCTCTCTATACTCGTGTCCACAGATTCACTATCGGATCCGTCGTGATCTTGCATGGCTGTCATGCTCTCCAAACCACTAGGATGAGGAGTGCTAAAAGTAACAGAAGATATCATTATATTTTATTAAAAATAACTAAACTAACACATTGTAAAGTAAATTGATTTTAATTGTAAATATTGTAGTAAAATTTCCCACTTATTCCTAAAGCAATCAATAATTTTTTTATGATATTTAGGCTATCTATGAAAGGGATTTGACTTTTTCTACATACCGAATATAATGCTGCTGCATTTATGGATAGAGCGGAAAGGGATAAGCTCTATTCTTTAAAAAGACCAAATCTGCCCGTCTGGCCAGTCTTTAATTGAGATGCCTTTGGCCGAGAGGATTTTGTTTAAGGATAATTAATACATGGCAAAAAAAGAAGACACTATCGTGCTTGAGGGTAGAGTGCAAGAGCTCCTTCCCGGGATGCATTTCAAAATATTACTAGAGAATGGCATGCCGGTCACAGCTCATTTATGCGGTAAAATGCGTATGAGCAATATTCGTTTGCTTGTTGGAGATCGAGTCACTGTTGAAATGTCAGCCTATGACCTAACGAAAGCTAGGGTTGTATACAGGCATCGTTAATTGTTTTCTATTGATGTTTTAAAATAAGTGACATAGACTAGGCAATTCTCTGAGCCGTTATGAAACGTTAAGTATAGGCCCAGATAGCTCAGTGGTAGAGCACTTGCATGGTAAGCAAGCGGTCGTAGGTTCAATTCCTATTCTGGGCAGAAGTAATGGTTGGAGTAAAACTAATTTAATGAGGATTCTGAAATGTCAAAAGAAACTTTTCAACGTACTAAACCCCATATCAACATAGGGACCATTGGACACGTTGACCACGGTAAAACTACGCTAACAGCTGCAATTACACGCGCACTGTCAGCAGAGGGGTTAGCTAATTTTTGTGATTACAGTTCTATTGACAATACTCCTGAAGAAAAAGCTAGAGGAATTACTATCAACGCTTCTCACGTTGAATATGAAACCCCTAACCGGCACTATGCTCACGTAGACTGTCCTGGTCACGCCGACTATGTTAAAAACATGATTACAGGTGCTGCTCAGATGGACGGAGCGATTCTCGTTGTTTCCGCTACTGACGGTGCTATGCCTCAGACAAAGGAGCATATTCTGTTGGCAAGACAGGTCGGGGTTCCTTACATTGTTGTTTTCCTTAATAAAATCGATATGATTTCTCAAGAGGATGCTGAGCTTGTAGACTTGGTTGAAATGGAATTATCCGAGCTTCTAGAAGAAAAAGGTTACAAGGGTTGCCCCATCATTCGTGGTTCTGCTTTAAAAGCTTTAGAAGGCGATGCAAGTTATGTTGAAAAGATTCGCGAGCTAATGCAAGCAGTGGATGATAACATCCCTACCCCAGAACGTGAAGTTGATAAACCTTTCTTAATGCCTATCGAAGACGTATTTTCTATTTCTGGTCGTGGTACAGTAGTAACAGGGCGTATTGAACGAGGAGTCGTTAAAGTTGGTGATAAGGTACAAATTGTTGGTTTGAGAGATACTCGAGAAACAATTGTTACCGGTGTGGAAATGTTCAGAAAAGAACTTCCAGAAGGTCAAGCAGGAGAAAATGTGGGCCTACTTCTTAGAGGTGTTGGGAAAAATGATGTTGAGCGCGGTATGGTTATTTGCCAACCTAACAGCGTAAAGTCCCATACACAATTTAAAGGTACTGTTTACATCTTGCAAAAAGAAGAAGGTGGACGTCACAAGCCTTTCTTCACTGGATATAGACCGCAGTTCTTCTTCCGTACAACAGATGTAACAGGTGTTGTGACTCTTCCTGAGGGTGTAGAGATGGTTATGCCAGGCGATAACGTTGAATTTGATGTTCAATTGATTAGTCCTGTAGCCCTAGAAGAAGGTATGAGATTTGCCATTCGTGAAGGTGGTCGTACAATCGGTGCTGGAACGATTTCAAAAATCATTGCCTAAATCCAGGTGGTTTTATAAGCATGATTAAGATGACGAGTCTTAATCATGCTTTTTTGGGTGTGTAGCTTAGCTGGTAGAGCAGTGGCCTCCAAAGCCGCCGGTCGGGGGTTCGACTCCCTTCGCACCCGTATAGACTTAATTTTTGATCTAGAAATTTGCTTATGAAACAACGCAATCACCAAGAGACACTCTCTAAGAAAATCGCTAAAGCTAAAAAGCAAGCTGGTGCTGGCTTTCTAGATGAAATTAAAAAAATTGAATGGGTCAGTAAACGAGATCTAAAAAGATATGTTAAAATCGTAATAGCTAGTATTTTTGGCTTAGGCTTTTCTATATATTGTGTAGATCTGGTGTTTCGTAAGCTACTTACATTGCTAAGTGGTATAACAAGCTTTTTGTTTGGTTAGTTGCATGTTTAAATGGTATGTCGTTCAAGTTTTTACGGCTCAAGAGAAAAAAGTAAAAAAAGCTTTAGAAGATTTTAAGGAATCTTCCGGAATGACGGATTTTATACAAGAGATTGTCTTGCCTATAGAAAACGTGATGGAAGTAAAGAAGGGTGAGCATAAAGTAGTTGAGAAGTTCATCTGGCCGGGGTACCTGTTAATTAAAATGCATCTAACTGATGAGTCTTGGTTGTATGTAAAAAATAATCCTGGTGTTGTTGAATTTTTAGGTGGAGGAGTGCCTCTAGCTTTATCCGAAGATGAAGTAAGGAATATTTTAAAAGACATTGAAGAGAAAAAAGCTGGTGTTGTGCAAAAACATAAGTTCGATGTTGGCTCCAGAGTTAAAATTAACGATGGTGTTTTTGTAAACTTTATCGGTGTTGTTTCTGAAGTGTTCCATGATAAAGGGCGTCTTAGTGTCATGGTATCCATCTTTGGAAGGGAAACTCGTGTTGATGATTTAGAGTTTTGGCAAGTGGAAGAGGTAGCCCTAGAACAAGAAAGTGAATAAGAGTAAGAAAATCTGTGTATTCTTATTCTCTATCTTCTTATAATTTTAGTTTTTCGTTTCTTCCTCTTTATTCATAGAGGGACGTCAAGATAGAGTAAGGTTTAGTATGTCGAATAAAAAGGTGATTAAGTTAATTAAACTACAAATTCCTGGTGGTAAAGCCAACCCAGCCCCCCCAATAGGACCAGCTTTAGGTGCTGCTGGTGTAAATATTATGGGTTTTTGTAAAGAGTTTAATGCTGTAACGCAAGATCGTCCTGGAGACCTGTTGCCAGTAGTCATTACTGTTTATTCGGATAAAACTTTCACTTTTATAACCAAACAACCTCCCGTATCTTCTTTGATCAAAAAGGCATTAAATCTAGAATCTGGGTCTAAAATTCCGAACAGGAATAAAGTTGGAAAATTGACCCAAGCGCAAGTTACAGCTATTGCCGAACAGAAAATGAAAGATATGGACGTCGTTCTTCTTGACTCTGCAAAACGTATGGTAGAAGGAACTGCCCGAAGTATGGGTATAGACGTCGAGTAAATTGTAATAGGGCTGCATAATTATGACAAAACATGGAAAACGTATACGAGGCATCTTAAAAAGCTATGATTTTTCAAAGTCATATTCTCTGCAAGAAGCTATAGATATTTTAAAACAATGTCCCACAGTGCGCTTTGATCAAACTGTCGATGTATCTATTAAATTAGGCATAGATCCAAAGAAAAGCGACCAACAAATTCGAGGGTCTGTTTCCTTGCCCAATGGCACAGGGAAAACTTTAAAAATTCTTGTGTTTGCTGCTGGAGAAAAAGCTAAAGAAGCTTTAGACGCTGGAGCTGATTTTGTAGGTAGTGACGATCTTGTTGAAAAAATTAGGGGCGGCTGGGTTGATTTTGATGTTGCAGTTGCTACTCCAGATATGATGCGTGAAGTTGGGAAGTTAGGAAAAGTTCTAGGACCTAGAAACCTTATGCCTACACCTAAGGCTGGAACAGTAACCATGGAGGTTACTAAAGCTATTGCCGAGTTGCGCAAGGGGAAAATTGAATTTAAAGCAGACCGTGCTGGGGTATGTAATGCTGGTGTAGGTAAGCTATCATTTGATGGACACCTTCTTAAGGAAAACATCGAAACTCTATGCTCTGCTTTAATTAAAGCTAAGCCGCCTGCAGCGAAGGGGCAATATCTGGTATCATTTACAGTTTCCTCTACTATGGGGCCTGGTATTTCTGTGGATACTAGAGAGTTAATGGCGTCTTAATTCAAGAGGGAAAATGAAAGAAGAAAAGAAATTACTCCTTCAAGAGGTGGAAGAGAAGATCTCCGCATCCCAAGGTTTTATTTTATTGAGATATCTTGGATTTACGGCAGCGCACTCTAGAGAGTTTCGTAATTCACTCTCCGGAGTTTCTGCAGAATTTGAAGTGTTAAAAAAGAGAATTTTTTTCAAAGCTATACAGAGCGCTGGTTTTGATATAGATTCTTCGGATACAAGCGGACACCTGGGTGTAGTCTTTGCTTACGATGATGCTGTTTCTGCAGCAAAACAAGTATTAGATTTTAATAAACAATATAACGATTCACTAGTTTTTCTTGCCGGACGAATTGATAGCGCTAACTTGTCTGGTAAAGAAGTAGAGGCTGTTGCCAAATTGCCTTCAATGAAAGAACTGAGGCAGCAAATTGTTGGACTATTAGCTGCTCCGATGTCTCAGGTCGTTGGAATTATGGGCTCAGCTCTTTCCGGTGTTATTTCCTGTATCGACCAGAAAACGCAAAAAAACTAAGAAGAATGTTAAAACTCTCAAATTAAGTAAGGGTGACAAAAGTGACGACACAAAGCTTGGAAACTTTAGTAGAGACATTAAGCAGTTTAACAGTATTAGAACTGTCCGCTTTAAAAAAATTATTAGAAGAAAAATGGGATGTCACTGCCGCTGCTCCTATGATGACAGTTGCTGCTGGTGCTGCTGGCGCTGGTGCTGAAGCTGCTCCTGCTGAATCTACGGAGTTTGCAGTGACTTTAGAGGAAGTTCCTGCAGATAAGAAAATAGGCGTTTTAAAAGTAGTTCGAGAAGTTACAGGATTGGCTTTAAAAGAAGCTAAGGAAATGACAGAAGGCTTGCCTAAAACTGTTAAAGAAAAGACTTCTAAGTCTGATGCTGAGGATACAGTTAAGAAATTACAAGAAGCTGGAGCAAAGGCTTCCTTTAAAGGCTTGTAATTTATAGGAAAGAAAAATCTGTAAGATTTTTCTTTTCTTTTTTTATCATGTATACAATTGTAGTACTCCCTTAATACGGCATACGTAGGCTTGTTTAAGGGAAGTCTTTTGGCATCACAATAGTCTTAGGAGAGCTCGCATGTTCAAATGCCCGGAGCGGGTTAGCGTCAAAAAAAAGGAAGATATCTTAGATCTTCCAAATCTTATTGAAATTCAAATTAAGTCATATAAGCAATTTCTTCAGATTGGTAAGCTTGCAGAAGAGCGCGATAATATCGGCTTAGAAGAGGTTTTCAGAGAGATTTTTCCAATTAAATCTTATAACGAAGCTACCATTTTAGAGTATTTATCTTATAACTTAGGTGTGCCGAAGTATTCTCCCGACGAGTGTATCCGTCGCGGGATCACCTATAGTGTTACTTTAAAAGTTCGCTTCCGTTTGACTGATGAAACAGGAATTAAGGAAGAAGAAGTCTACATGGGTACCATACCCATTATGACAGATAAAGGAACCTTTATTATTAATGGGGCTGAAAGAGTTGTTGTTTCTCAAGTACACCGTTCTCCTGGGATTAATTTCGAACAGGAAAAACATTCTAAGGGAAATATTTTGTTTTCTTTCAGAATTATTCCTTATCGAGGTAGTTGGTTAGAGGCTATTTTTGATATAAATGATTTAATTTATATCCATATTGATAGAAAAAAACGTCGCCGCAAGATTTTAGCTATAACGTTTATCCGCGCTCTGGGGTATTCATCTGATGCTGACATTATTGAAGAGTTTTTCCAAATAGAAGAACATTCTTTAAAAAGTGAAAAAGATTTTTCTTTCTTAGTTGGTAAAATCTTGGCTGATAATGTTTTAGATGAAGCTTCTTCTTTGGTTTACGGAAAGGCTGGAGAAAAACTCAGCACAGCTATGTTAAAACGTATGCTAGATGCTAATATCTCAACTTTAAAAATAGCTGTAGAGGCTGATGAAAATCACCCTATCATCAAAATGTTGGCTAAAGATCCAACAGACTCTTATGAAGCTGCTTTAAAGGATTTCTATAGAAGATTGCGTCCCGGTGAGCCTGCGACCTTGGCAAATGCTCGTTCTACAATTATGCGTCTGTTCTTTGACCCTAAACGCTATAACTTGGGAAGAGTAGGTCGTTATAAATTAAATAGAAAACTTGGATTCTCTATGGATGAAGAGTCTCTAGCACAAGTTACCTTAAGAAAAGAAGATGTTATTGGTGCTTTGAAGTATCTTATCCGTTTAAAAATGGGTGATGAAAAAGCTTCGATTGATGATATCGACCATTTAGCTAACCGTCGTGTACGCTCTGTAGGAGAACTTATCCAAAACCAATGCCGTTCCGGATTGGCTAGAATGGAAAAAATTATTCGAGAAAGAATGAATTTATTTGATTTTTCTTCCGATACATTGATTCCAGGAAAAATTATCTCTGCAAAAGGCCTTGCAAGCGTTTTAAAGGACTTTTTCGGTCGTTCTCAGCTTTCTCAATTCATGGATCAAACCAACCCTGTGGCCGAATTAACGCATAAGCGGCGCTTGTCAGCTTTAGGCCCTGGAGGTTTGAATAGAGAAAGAGCTGGATTTGAAGTCCGTGACGTGCATGCGAGCCATTACGGACGTATATGTCCAATTGAGACTCCAGAAGGACCAAATATTGGTTTGATTACTTCTCTATCTTCTTTTGCAAAAATCAACGAATTCGGATTCATTGAAACTCCTTACCGCATTGTTCGAGATGGAGTGGTTACTGATGAAATCGAATACATGACTGCCGATGTTGAAGAAGAATGTGTGATTGCTCAGGCTTCAGCGAATTTAGATGAATATAATATGTTTGTAGATCCTGTATGCTGGGCAAGATGTCGTGGAGAGGCTTTTGAAGCAGACACAAGTACTGTTACGCATATGGACGTGTCTCCAAAGCAATTGGTATCGATTGTTACAGGTTTAATTCCATTTTTAGAACATGACGACGCTAACCGTGCTCTTATGGGATCAAACATGCAACGTCAAGCTGTTCCTTTATTAAAAACTGAAGCTCCTATTGTTGGAACAGGTTTAGAAGCGCGTGCTGCTAAAGATTCTGGTGCTATTGTTGTTGCTGAAGAAGATGGGGTCGTGGAATATGTTGACGGTTACAAAGTAGTTATTGCAGCTAAACATAACCCAACACTTAAACGCACTTACGATCTTAAAAAGTTCTTAAGATCAAATTCTGGTACCTGCATTAATCAACGGCCTTTATGTAGTGTGGGAGATGTTATAGTCAAAGGCGATGTTATAGCTGACGGTCCTGCTACAGATAAGGGAGAACTTGCTTTAGGAAAGAACATCTTGGTTGCCTTCATGCCTTGGTATGGATATAACTTCGAAGATGCGATTATTATTTCTGAAAAGTTGATTAAGCAAGACGCCTACACCTCAATTTATATTGAAGAGTTCGAATTAACGGCTAGAGACACAAAATTAGGAAAAGAAGAGATTACTCGTGACATTCCTAACGTTTCTGAAGAAGTCTTGGCTAACTTAGGTGAAGATGGAATTATTCGTATTGGTGCTGAAGTAAAGCCTGGGGACATTCTTGTTGGTAAAATTACTCCAAAATCAGAAACGGAATTAGCTCCTGAAGAACGTTTATTACGAGCAATCTTTGGAGAGAAAGCTGCTGATGTTAAAGATGCTTCTTTGACTGTACCTCCAGGAACAGAGGGAGTTGTCATGGATGTGAAAGTCTTCAGTAGAAAAGATAGGCTTTCTAAGAGTGACGACGAGCTTGTAGAAGAAGCTGTTCATTTAAAAGACCTACAGAGAGGTTATAAGAATCAGATTTCAGTATTAAAAACGGAGTATCGTGAAAAATTAGGTGCTCTATTGCTAAATGAAAAAGCTCCAGCTTCCATTATACATCGTCGTACCGCCGATATTTTGGTTCAAGAAGGTACTGTGTTCGATCAAGAGACAATAGAACTACTTGAGCAAGAGTCTTTGGTCGATCTCCTTATGCCTCCCTGCGATATGTATGATGTTTTAAAATCTCTACTTTCTGATTACGAGACATCTTTGCAACGCTTGGAAGTCAATTATAAAACAGAAGTTGAACATATTCGTGAAGGCGATGCTGATCTTGATCATGGTGTGATCCGCCAGGTTAAGGTATATGTCGCTTCAAAAAGAAAACTGCAAGTTGGGGATAAAATGGCTGGACGTCACGGAAACAAAGGAGTTGTTTCTAAGATTGTTCCTGAAGCTGATATGCCATACCTTGCTAATGGTGAAACTGTACAGATGATCTTAAACCCTCTGGGTGTGCCTTCTAGGATGAACTTAGGCCAGGTATTGGAAACTCATCTTGGTTATGCTGCAAAAACTGCCGGTATTCACGTAAAAACTCCAGTATTTGAAGGCTTCCCAGAATCTCGTATCTGGGACATGATGATTGAACAAGGTTTACCTGCAGATGGTAAGTCTTACTTATATGATGGAAAGACTGGAGAGAGATTTGACAATACTGTGGTGATTGGCTACATTTACATGTTGAAGCTTAGCCATTTAATTGCAGATAAAATTCACGCTAGATCTATAGGTCCTTATTCCTTGGTCACTCAGCAGCCTCTCGGAGGTAAAGCTCAAATGGGGGGTCAAAGATTCGGAGAGATGGAAGTTTGGGCTTTAGAAGCTTATGGAGTAGCTCATATGCTCCAAGAGATTCTTACAGTGAAATCGGATGACGTTACTGGTCGAACAAGGATTTATGAATCCATTGTTAAGGGAGAAAACCTCCTTAAGTCAGGAACGCCCGAGTCGTTTAATGTTTTAATTAAGGAAATGCAAGGTCTAGGACTTGATGTTCGTCCTATGGTAGTAGATGCTTAAAAAATCACTTATTGGAGAAAAACAATAATGTTCGGAGAAGGTTCTCGAGACAATGTCGCTCTATCTAAAGAGGGGCTATTTGATAAATTAGAAATTGGAATTGCCTCAGATATTACTATTCGCGATAAGTGGTCCTGTGGGGAAATCAAGAAACCTGAAACAATCAATTACCGTACGTTTAAACCTGAAAAAGGTGGACTATTTTGCGAAAAGATTTTTGGTCCCACAAAGGACTGGGAATGCTGTTGTGGTAAATACAAGAAGATTAAGCATAAAGGTATTGTTTGTGATCGCTGCGGAGTAGAGGTTACTCTTTCTAAGGTTCGTCGTGAACGTATGGCTCATATTGAGTTGGCAGTGCCTATCGTACATATATGGTTTTTTAAGACTACACCTTCAAGAATAGGTAACGTCTTAGGCATGACCGCTTCTGATCTTGAAAGGATTATTTATTACGAAGAATATGTAGTTATCGATCCAGGTAAAACAGATTTAAATAAAAAGCAGCTTTTAAATGATGCTCAATATCGAGAGGTCATCGAGAAGTGGGGAAAAGATTCTTTTGTAGCCAAAATGGGTGGAGAGGCTATCTATGATTTATTGAAATCAGAAGATCTTCAAAGTCTATTAAAAGAGCTTAAGGATCGTTTGCGAAAAACGAAATCTCAGCAAGCTAGAATGAAACTTGCTAAGCGGTTGAAAATTATCGAAGGTTTTGTCTCTTCTTCGAATCACGCTGAGTGGATGGTTTTAAAAAGTGTTCCTGTTGTTCCACCTGATCTGCGTCCTCTAGTTCCATTAGATGGTGGAAGGTTTGCAACTTCTGATTTAAATGATTTATACCGTCGTGTAATTAACCGAAATAATCGTCTAAAAGCTATTTTAAGGCTAAAAACTCCTGAAGTGATCGTTCGTAATGAAAAACGTATGCTGCAGGAAGCTGTGGATGCTCTATTTGATAACGGTCGTCATGGACACCCTGTCATGGGAGCTGGGAATCGTCCGTTAAAGTCCCTTTCTGAAATGTTGAAAGGGAAAAATGGACGTTTCCGACAAAATCTTTTAGGTAAGCGTGTTGATTATTCTGGACGTTCTGTCATTATCGTCGGTCCTGAATTGAAGTTTAATCAATGCGGTTTGCCTAAAGAAATGGCTCTTGAGTTGTTTGAACCATTCATTATTAAAAGATTAAAAGATCAGGGTAGTGTCTATACTATTCGTTCTGCTAAGAAAATGATTCAACGCGGAGCTCCGGAAGTTTGGGATGTTTTAGAAGAAATTATTAAAGGTCATCCAGTATTGCTTAACCGAGCCCCCACACTCCACCGTTTAGGGATACAGGCGTTTGAACCTGTATTAATCGAGGGTAAAGCGATTCGCGTGCATCCCCTAGTCTGTGCGGCATTTAACGCGGACTTCGATGGAGACCAAATGGCTGTTCATGTGCCGCTGTCTATAGAAGCGCAATTAGAAGCCAAAGTTTTGATGATGGCTCCTGATAACATCTTCTTGCCGTCTTCTGGAAAGCCTGTCGCTACACCTTCTAAGGATATGACCTTAGGTATTTACTATCTTATGGCAGACCCGACATATTTCCCGGAAGATCATGGAGGAAAAATCAAAATCTTTAGGGATGTTACGGAAGTCTTGCGAGCATTGTATTCTGGAGGATTCCTGGATGAGCGTACGAATGGTCGTCGCGATGAAACAGGCCGTGGTATTCATATTCACGAGAAAATTAAAGTGCGCATCGATGGGCAAGTTATTGAAACTACTCCAGGAAGAGTTCTGTTTAATAGAATTGTTCCTAAAGAGTTAGGGTTTCAAAACTATAGCATGCCAAGTAAGCGTATCAGTGAATTGATTTTACAGTGCTATAAAAAAGTGGGGCTTGAAGCTACTGTACGCTTCTTAGATGATCTTAAGGACCTAGGATTTATCCAAGCTACAAAAGCTGCGATCTCTATGGGATTGAAAGATGTAAAAATTCCTGAGATTAAAAGTGAAATTCTTAAAGAAGCTTATGACAAGGTTGCTATTGTTAAGAAACAATACGATGATGGTATTATCACCGATGGCGAACGTCATTCTAAAACTATTAGTATTTGGACAGAGGTTTCGGAACTCTTGTCGGATGCTCTTTATGTTGAAATTAGTAAGCAAACCAAAAGCAAGCACAACCCTCTGTTCTTGATGATAGATTCAGGAGCTCGAGGTAATAAGTCTCAGTTGAAGCAGTTGGGAGCTTTACGAGGTTTAATGGCCAAGCCGAACGGTGCGATTATCGAATCTCCGATTACCTCTAATTTCCGCGAAGGATTAACTGTTCTTGAGTACTCCATTTCTTCCCACGGTGCTAGAAAAGGTTTAGCTGATACTGCATTGAAAACAGCTGATTCTGGGTATTTAACTCGAAGACTTGTTGACGTAGCTCAAGATGTAATCATTACGGAAAAAGATTGCGGAACATTGAATCATATCGAAATTGCTGCAATTCGGCAGGGTTCAGAAGAACTTTTACCTTTAAAAGATCGTATTTATGGTCGTACGGTATCAGAAGACATTTATCAACCCGGTGATAAAAGTAAGCTTCTGGCTAAAAATGGAGATGTTATTACATCTGCTCAGGCTGAACTTATTGATGACGCAGGAATTGAAAGTATTAAAATTCGCTCCACACTTACTTGTGAAAGTCGGCGTGGTGTTTGTGCTAAGTGTTATGGGTTAAACCTTGCTAATGGTCGCCTTATTGGTTTAGGAGAGGCTGTGGGTATTATAGCCGCTCAATCAATTGGTGAACCCGGAACACAGCTAACAATGAGAACGTTCCACCTTGGAGGTATCGCAGCTACATCTTCAACTCCAGAAATTGTTACAGATTGTGATGGTATCCTAGTATATATGGATCTACGTGTCGTTGTGGGGCAAGATGGAAATCACTTGGTCTTGAATAAGAAAGGCGCTATCCATGTTGTCCGTGATGAAGGACGTAGTTTAGAAGAGTACAAGAAACTTCTAAGCACTAAGTCTATAGAAAGTTTAGAGACTTATCCAGTAGAACTCGGTGTTAAGATTTTAGTAGGTGATGGGGAGAAGGTAACTGCAGGCCAAAGAATTGCTGAGGTCGAATTACATAATATTCCAATTATTTGTGATAAGCCTGGTTTTGTAAAATACGAAGACTTAGTAGAGGGTATTTCTACAGAAAAAGTAGTTAATAAAAACACAGGTTTAGTTGAGCTTATTGTTAAACAGCATCGTGGAGAACTACATCCTCAAATTGCTATTTATTCCGATCCCGGTTTAACAGAGTTGGTTGGAACATATGCTATTCCTTCTGGAGCAATTATTTCCGTCGAAGAAAATCAACAAGTTGACCCTGGAATGTTATTAGCAAGATTACCTCGAGGGGCAATTAAAACTAAGGATATTACCGGAGGTCTACCTAGGGTTGCTGAATTAGTTGAAGCTCGTAAGCCTGAAGATGCTGCAGATATTGCAAAGATTGATGGTGTTGTAGACTTTAAAGGAATTCAGAAAAATAAACGTATTCTTGTTGTTCGTGACGAAATAACAGGAATGGAAGAAGAACATTTGATTCCGTTGACCAAGCACTTAATTGTTCAACGTGGAGATCATGTGATGAAAGGACAGCAGCTAACAGATGGCTTGGTTGTTCCACACGAAATCCTAGAAATTTGTGGCGTTCGCGAATTGCAAAAGTATTTAGTAAATGAGGTTCAAGAAGTTTATCGTCTGCAGGGTGTGGATATCAATGATAAGCATGTGGAAATCATTGTTCGTCAAATGTTGCAGAAGGTTCGCATTACTGATCCAGGTGACACTACTTTACTCTTCGGAGAAGAAGTGAATAAAAAAGAGTTCTACGAAGAAAATAAACGTACAGAAGAGGAAGGTGGAAAACCAGCACAAGCTGTTCCAGTATTATTGGGAATTACCAAAGCTTCGTTGGGTACAGAATCCTTCATTTCTGCTGCATCCTTCCAAGATACGACGCGGGTATTAACTGATGCAGCGTGTAGTAGTAAAACTGACTACCTATTAGGATTCAAAGAGAATGTCATTATGGGGCACATGATTCCTGGAGGTACAGGATTTGATACACACAAGCGTATTAAGCAATACTTAGAAAAGGAACAAGAGGAACTTGTCTTTGACTTTGTAAGCGAATCAGAATGCGCTTGTTAGCTAGGCTTTAATGATCAAAATAGGAGGTTAAGATTAGACCTATAACCTCCTTGATAGTAATATTTTTTTTTGGTAGTCTCAGCAAAAGACGAATAGTGATAACAGGGTGCGTATGTCCAGCCAATTCGAGCAACTCAAACTCTTGAGCGTTCTTGTTTGTGACACTGGTGATCCAGAGTTAGTTAAGTCTTCAGAGTCTCAAGATGCAACGACAAATCCGTCTCTTATTCTCAAAGTTGCGCAAGAACCAAAGTATCAAGAATTGCTAACAGAAGCTATTGCTTGGGGAATTCGACAGAACGGTGATGATATTCAAACCCTTACTTTTGTGTTAGACAAGATACAGGTAAATTTTGGTTTAGAAATTCTAAAATACATTCCGGGTAGAGTTTCTTTAGAAATAGATGCTCGTCTTTCGTTTAATACAGAAGCTATGGTACAACGGGCTATTTTCTTAAGCGAGTTGTTTGCAGCCTCTGGAGGAGATAAAAAGCGTCTTTTAGTTAAGATTCCGGGTACTTGGGAGGGTATACAAGCAGTAGAATTATTAGAGAAACAAGGTATTGCTTGTAATGTCACTCTTATTTTTAATTTAATTCAATCTATCGCTGCTGCAAAAGCAAAAGCAACTTTAATTTCGCCATTTGTTGGGCGTATTTATGATTGGTGGATAGCAGCTTATGGAGATGAAGGGTACTCTATAGATGCAGATCCTGGTGTGGCTTCTGTATCGAATATCTATACATATTATAAGAAGTTTGATATCACTACGCAAATTATGGCTGCTTCTTTTCGTTCTAAAGAACAGGTATTAGCTTTGGCTGGATGTGATTTATTAACAGTTTCTCCTAAATTGTTAGACGAACTAAAGAAGGATCAGTCTCCAGTTGAAAGAAAGTTAGATCCAGCTGAAGCTAAGAAACTCGACGTTCAGCCTGTTGAATTAACAGAAAGCATATTCCGTTTCTTAATGAATGAAGACGCTATGGCTACCGAGAAACTCGCTGAGGGAATCCGTATATTTTCTGGTGATACCCAGATTCTTGAAGCTGCTGTTACAGAATTTATTAAGCAAATAGCTGCACAAGATGTGTAAGAAAAACTGCCTTAAAGTTTCAATAATCCTGTAAGGCAAATTAAAGAAGATAAGATGAACCATAACTCGTTACTTGTTTTTTCCTGCCCCTGCTGTTGCGAAGGAGAAGTTTCTTTTTCTGTATTTAGCTTGAAGGAAGTCCTAGCCTGTAGTTGTTGTTCTTCTACATATACTTTCGACCCAGCAACTCGCAACTCTATTCGTCAATTCTCAGCGTTATGTCTAAGGATTTACGAAGCCTCTCCTATACTAGGAAATGCTGCGGTTTCTGTATCCGTAAAAGATAATGCTGTAGAAATACCCTTCCAGCTACTCTTTTCTAGATTCCCCGTGGTGTTTAATTTAACCCTTGAAGGGAAACAGATAGCTGTTCGTTTTATTTTTGATGCTCTCAAAAGAGAAGTTTTACATAAAGAAAGAGCATCTTTAGTCTGAATAACTTTAGAACTTTATTCTATTTCTTCTTGTAAGGCTTGGAGAGCTTCTTTAAGGATAGTATCCCCAGAAGTAGCTTCTTTTTCTGAAAGCTTAAAGGAAGACACCGTCTTTAAGAAAATCAAAGATACATTGGGATAGTCATCCAAGGTAGCTGTGCTTGTAAAAATAAAGGCCTTGTGGTTGATGACTGCAACGCCTTGAAGGCAAAAAACCTTGCCCCACGAAGAATTCTTTTCTGTTTTGATAATTGTGAATTCCCCATTAAGAGATTGAATATGAGTGAATACAGAAGATTCTAGAGTCATGTCATTGGCTTTATGATAAGCAAGTATCTCTTCAATGTATTCAGGTTGATTCTTAGATATAATTTCTTGAGAAATATTGATAGTAGGTGTTAGAGATCCTGTCCCTTGGCCAATAAATACGACATCAAGTTTTTCAGGAAGTTGTGTTTTATCATTTATGCACTGCCAGTTATTCGGGATGCGAATAGTATACTCATCTGTAGAGTAGGCAACCCAAGAAATTAATGATTTTTCTTTTGTTTGTTGTGTTGTTCTTCGACTTTTATACGCTCTTTTTGCAACGTAGCGAGAAGCAGTTGCATTAGAAATACCAGATTGTGATTTTTTCAATGCTCTTCGTTGAGAAACGCTCAAGGGGCGTCTTTGGGCTGGTTTTTCTGTATTTTGCGTTTGAGGATTCGCGCTTATTGTAAGAGACAAACTAGTAACCAGAAAAGAAACAAGAGCGTGAAGTTTCATGAAAATCTTTTATTTAGTTTTATTTAAATGATCAAATGCTATAACCTGTTGGGTTAATTGAATTATAATCGAATTTTTTTTTAAGATAAACTCTGTTTTCTTAACGGTAGCAATAATATGGCAGATCTCGGTGCAGAAGATAAATTAAAGCAAATCTGCGATGCTCTACGAATAGAAACTTTAAAGCCTGCTGAAGATGAAGCAGACGCTATTGTGCGTAACGCAAAGGAACAGGCAAAAAGGATAATAGACGAGGCTCAAGAAGAAGCCAGTCGCATTATTGCTTCGGCTAAAGAAGAAGCTGATCACAAACTAAAACAAGGAGCATCTGCTTTAGCTCAAGCAGGCAAGCGTTCCTTAGAAAGTTTGAAACAAGCTGTAGAAAATAAAGTTTTTAAAGAGTCCTTAGCGGAGTGGCTAGACAATACTTTAGCTGATCCAGAGGTTTCTGCTAAACTTGTTGCAGCGTTGATACAGGCCATAGAAGACAAAGGCATTTCCGGGGATCTTACAGCCTATATCGGTAAACACGTGGCAACAAGAGCCGTTAATGAACTCCTAGGGAAAACCGTTTTGTCGAAACTTAAAGGTAAAGGAGTAGCAATCGGGAAGTTTGTCGGTGGTGTTCAATTAAGAGTAGAAGATAAGAATTGGGTTTTAGACCTTAGTTCAGATACCTTGCTTGATCTTTTGATGCGTTATTTGCAAAAAGATTTTCGTGAAATGATATTTCAGGGTTCCTAGTTTGTTCTCATAAACAGGATCCTAACCAATTTTAGAGTTATTGCCATGACTCAATACTACTTTTTGTCGTCGTTTTTTCTTCCTCAGCTTCCTGAGTCTCGCCCCGTTTATTCTTTTGATGATCTTGATGCTCTTCTACATTTAAACTTATCTGAAGAAGATCTAGGGTATTACGTTATCTTAAAACGTTTCTTTGATTTTGAAAATTTTGCGTTTTTCTGGTCAGGGAAGCCATTGCCTCATTCCTATGGTGTAGTAACACAAGAGAATGTTGAAAGTATGGTCAATCTCCAACAATGGTCTGATGATTGTGAATTTGAGGATTTTTTCAAGGATTTCTTGTTGCAATATAAGACTTCTCAAGAACGTGTTGAGAACTTTTCCTCATTAGTTAGGGAATTGCTATCTTATTATCAACAAAGTTCTTCTGAGTTTCTTCGTACGTATTTTACTTTTAAACAAAACTTACGTGTGATTTTAGCAGGCTTTCGTTCTCGGGTTATGAAGCTTGATGTTTCTTATGTATTAAGAGATGAAGATAGTTCTAATCCTGTTGTGCTTCAAGTGTTGATGCAAAAAGATGCACCTAATTATGAATTACCCGAAGAATTCTCAGATTTGAGTGATGTGTTACAAGACTATGGACGTTTACCTCATACATTGAATCGTACATTATCTTTGTATGAATTTCATAAGATTGAAGAGATGTGCCGAGACAAATATTTTGATACAAATGCAGTTTTGGCAAGGGTTACTGCGTATTTATTTGCTATTCGCAATAGCATGGTAGATTTAGAGAAAGGCAAAAACATTATTAATTCTATGGAAAAGGCAATCACATGGTAACAACTTCGGGACAAATGACTCAGGGATATGTTGTAGAGGCCTATGGCAATTTATTGCGTGTGCGTTTTGATGGGCACGTACGCCAAGGTGAAGTTGCTTACGTTAATGTTAATGATGCGTGGTTAAAAGCTGAAGTTATTGAGGTTGTCGGTCACGAGGTTAAGATTCAAGTCTTTGAAGACACGCAAGATGTTTGTCGAGGGGCTTTGGTCACTTTCTCTGGACATTTGCTAGAAGCGGAATTAGGGCCGGGATTATTACAAGGGATTTTTGACGGATTGCAAAATCGTCTGCAGGTGTTGGCAGAGAGTAGTTTTTTCTTAAAAAGAGGAGAATATGTCAATGCTCTTTGTAAGAACACATTGTGGGAATACACTCCCAAAGCTATTGTTGGAGATGTTCTTGTTCGTGGAGATGCTCTAGGGTTTGTTAAAGAAGGGTACTTTAATCATAAAATTATGGTGCCATTTTCCTGTTTCAAAGAGGTAACGATTACCTGGGTAATCTCAGAAGGTGCATATAGTGTTGACACCGTAGTTGCTAAAGCTCGAGATGCTGATGGTCAGGAATATAGCTTTACCATGGTTCAGAAATGGCCGATTAAGCAAGCATTTATTCAAGGAGATAAAGTTCCTTGCCATGAAATTATGGACGTGGGTGTTAGGATTTTAGATACCCAAATTCCTGTATTGAAAGGAGGAACATTCTGTACTCCGGGTCCTTTCGGAGCAGGGAAAACCGTTCTGCAGCACCATTTATCTAAATATGCTGCTGTGGATATTGTTATTCTCTGTGCTTGTGGAGAGCGTGCCGGTGAGGTAGTAGAGGTATTGCAAGAATTTCCTCACCTTACAGATCCACATACTGGAGAATCTTTAATGCATAGGACATGCATTATCTGTAATACATCCTCAATGCCTGTGGCTGCTAGGGAATCCTCTATCTATTTAGGTATTACTATAGCTGAATATTACAGGCAAATGGGTCTGCACGTACTTTTACTAGCAGATTCAACATCACGATGGGCTCAAGCTTTAAGAGAAATTTCCGGAAGATTAGAAGAAATCCCTGGGGAAGAGGCTTTCCCAGCTTACCTGGCGTCGAGAATAGCAGCATTTTACGAGCGTGGTGGTGCTGTGCGTATGAAAGATGGTTCCGAAGGTTCTTTAACGATATGTGGAGCTGTATCTCCTGCGGGAGGAAATTTTGAAGAACCTGTAACTCAGGCTACTTTATCAGTAGTGGGCGCCTTTTGTGGTCTTTCTAAGTCTCGTGCTGATGCGAGACGTTATCCTTCAATTGACCCTATGATTTCATGGTCAAAATACTTAGATCAAGTTGGAGAGATACTAGAAGATAAGGTCCAAGGGTGGGGAGAAGCAGTAAAAAAAGCTAATTACTTTCTTCGTGAAGGATCTGAAATTGGCAAACGCATGGAAGTGGTTGGGGAAGAAGGGATTCCAATGGAGGATATGGAAATTTACTTAAAATCTGAGTTATACGATTTCTGCTACCTTCAACAAAATGCTTTCGATGCTGTGGATTGTTATTGCCCCTTTGATCGGCAAATTGAGTTATTTTCATTAATGAGTCGTATTTTTGATGCGAGATTTAATTTCGATAGCCCCGACAATGCGAGAAGTTTTTTCCTTGAATTGCAAAGTAAAATCAAAACCTTAAATGGACATAAGTTTCTTTCTGATGAATATAAGGAAGGAATGGAATTAGTTCTTAGGTTGTTAGAGACGAAGATGGTATAAACAGCGTAAAAGGTTATGCAGACAATATATACAAAAATTACCGATATCAAAGGAAACTTGATAACCGTAGAAGCTGAGGGAGCACGTTTAGGCGAATTAGCAGAAATAGAAAGAGTAGATGGAAGATCTTCGTATGCCTCGGTTTTGCGTTTCGATGTTAAGAAGGTGACTCTACAAGTCTTTGGAGGGACTTCTGGATTATCAACAGGAGACCGAGTGGTGTTTTTAGGACGTTCTATGGAGGTTACTTACGGAGAATCTTTAATAGGTAGACGTTTGAACGGGGTAGGTAAACCTATTGACGGTGAGGGAGAGTGTTTTGGTGATCCGATTGAAATATCAACGCCTACATTCAATCCTGTTTGCCGTGTTGTTCCTAGAGATATGGTGCGCACCAATATTCCTATGATTGATGTATTCAATTGTTTAGTAAAATCACAAAAAATTCCTATTTTCTCGTCTTCAGGTGAGAATCACAACGCCTTGTTGATGCGTATAGCGGCACAAACAGATGCGGATATCGTAATTATTGGAGGCATGGGATTAACCTTTGTTGATTATAGCTTTTTTGTCGAGGAGTCTAAGAGGTTAGGCTTTGCTGATAAAAGTGTAATGTTTATTCATAAGGCTGTAGATGCTCCTGTAGAATGTGTATTGATTCCTGATATGGCCTTAGCATGCGCTGAAAAATTTGCCGTAGATCAAAATAAAAATGTTTTGGTCTTACTTACAGATATGACGGCATTTGCAGATGCTTTAAAAGAAATTGCTATTACCATGGACCAAATTCCTGCAAACCGTGGGTATCCTGGGTCTTTGTATTCTGATCTTGCTTTGCGCTATGAAAAGGCTGTGGATATAGCCCAGGGTGGATCGATTACCTTAATTAGTGTAACTACTATGCCTGGTGATGATATTACGCATCCTGTTCCTGATAATACAGGATTCATTACAGAAGGGCAATTTTACCTTAAAAATAATCGTATTGATCCTTTCGGTTCCTTATCTCGTTTGAAACAATTGGTCATTGGTAAGGTGACTAGAGAAGATCATGGAGATCTAGCGAATTCATTAATACGGCTTTATGCAGATTCTAGGAAGGCTAATGAAAGAATGTCCATGGGCTTTAAGTTATCCAATTGGGATAAAAAGTTATTAGCATTTGCAGAGCTTTTCGAAACACGATTAATGAGTTTAGAAGTAAATATTCCTTTAGAAGAAGCTTTGGATATTGGTTGGAAAATTCTTGCTCAAAGTTTCCATTCCGAAGAAGTAGGAATAAAGGAACAGTTGATCAATAAGTATTGGCCCAAGTCATGTCTTCACAGGTAAAGCTAACAAAGAACGCCTATCGTTTAGAAAAGGTAAAACTTTCTCGTCTGGAAACATATTTACCAACGTTAAAATTAAAAAAAGCCTTGTTACAAGTAGAAGTGACCAATGCTATTCGAGAGGCCAGTGAAAGTATACAAGCATATGAAGAATCTAGAGAAAGCATATATGCCTTTGCTGAGCTCTATAGTGTCCCTCTCTATGTTGATGCTATAGTAAATAGCTTTAAGATCGAGAGAGTTGAAAAAGAATACGAAAACATTACAGGGGTCGAAGTTCCTGTAATAAAGAATATCGTTTTAACAGAATCTTCTTATTCTGTTTTAGATACCCCAATTTGGGTAGACACTCTTGTAGCTTACTCTAGAGAGTTTGTAGTTAATAAAGTGCGCTCTGAAGTAGCTGTGGAAAAGCAAAGAATTTTAGAGGATGAGTTAAGAAATGTCTCTATTCGTGTAAATCTTTTTGAGAAAAAGCTGATTCCAGAGACAACACGTATGATTAAGAAAATAGCAATTTTCTTGAGTGATCGTAGTATTACAGATGTTGGCCAAGTGAAGATGGCTAAGAAAAAGATACAGCAGCGTAAGGAGGAATCCGAATGCGCGTAAATGTAGATAAGTATCTTTTTATTGGAAGAAATAGCTCAGAATTTCTTACTGCTTGCAGGGAACTTGGAGTTGTCGAGTTTATTTCCGATAAGAGATTCGTTACTTCAGAAAAAATGCGCCGTTTTTCTGAGTGTTTGAAAATTTTAAATAGTTTGAAAAGAGAATATCCTGCATCTGATTTGTCATTGTCAAAATCTGAGGACTTAACCGTTGAACAGATATTAGATGAGGTATTTTCTCTACACAAAGAAATCCTTGCTTCTACGGAAACTACAAAAGCTTTAAGGAAAGAGATTCTTAGGGTGAAACCTCTAGGCGCATTTTCTTCTAGTGATATTACTGAATTCACAAGAAAAACAGGATTAACCATAAGGTTTTTCTATCGAAAACATGTTGATGGGCAAGAGATAGAAGTTGATCAATCGAATGTTTTCTACTTATCTACGGCGTATAATTTCGATTATTATGCTGTAATTGGTGTGGTGGGCTTATCAAAGGACCAATTTACGGAGATTGATGCCCCACACTCTATTAACGAGTTGCAATCGAAAGAAGCTGTCCTTTTAAGGGCTATTCACCATAAAAAATCAAGAATATGCGAGCTTTATGCTTATCGTCAGGATATTCTTGAAGGACTTTGCAATTATACTAATGATCAGCAACTAAAGCATGCCGAAGATAGTGTTGAAGAGCTTTTTGATGGTAGGATGTTCGCTATTTCGGGGTGGGTAATCTCTGATCGCATGACAGAATTAGAAAAACTTTGCGAAGAATTTGATGTTTGTCTATACGAGGTAGCCCCAAATCCAGATGAGATTGTTCCTACCTATTTAGAAAATAGTGGTTTGGGGCGCATTGGGGAAGATCTAGTAAATATTTATGATACACCAGCATCTTCGGATAAAGATCCTTCGTTATGGGTATTTGTCTCCTTTTTCTTCTTCTTCTCTATGATTGTCAATGATGGTGGTTACGGACTTGTTTTTCTAGCAACCTCGTTGTTTATAACATTTAAAGCACGTCGTGCGCTTAAAGTTTCCAAGCCATTAGCGCGTTTCCTGAAGATGTTTGCTATTTTAGGATTAGGATGTGTTTGTTGGGGATTTGCTACCACTTCCTTTTTTGGCATTTCTATCAGTCCTTCAAATCCTTTGCGCGAGTACTCTCTTACGCATATATTAGCATTGAAAAAGGCAGAATATTATTTAGAAAAGCATCCTAAGGGATATAAAGAGTTAGTTAATGAACATCCTTTATTGAAAGATAAGCATACGCCAGAAGAGTTTCTCCTTGCTACTGAAGTCGCTAATGGCGATGTAGGTCAACGCGCTGTTGTCTACGATAAGTTTACAGACAATATTCTCATGGAATTAGCTTTATTTGTCGGAGTGATTCATATGACTCTGGGCATGTTGCGTTATATACGTCAGCGCTATTCAGGGCTTGGATGGATCATTTTTATGTGCGGTGCCTATCTTTATATTCCCTTATATTTACAGTCTGTATCTTTAATTCATTACCTATTCCATGTCCCCTATGATTTTGGAGGAGTTCTAGGTTATTATGGCATATTTGTAGGTATAGGTCTTGCAGTCTCTGGTGCGGTGTTACAACGTGGTATTGGTGGTATAGATGAGATTACAGCGATTATTCAGGTATTCTCAGATGTTTTATCTTATTTGCGTATATACGCATTAGGCTTGGCAGGTGCCATGGTAGGAACAACTATAGTACAGATTAGCAATCGGTTTTCTCCTGCTATAGCTTTCATTATTATTTTGTTTGGTCATTCGGTGAACATATCACTCTCTATTATGGGGGGAGTGATTCACGGTCTAAGATTAAACTTTATTGAGTGGTATCACTATAGTTTTGATGGAGGAGGAAAGCTCCTACATCCCTTAAAAAAAGTAGTATGTCATAAGGTTGTGGATTCCTAGGGATAGATTTAGGTAATAATTCTATGGTTTGGTAGAATTCGGGACCTTTGGAAAAATGAAGTTATAAGTAAGAGAATTAAAGAATTCATTCTCGGATTTTCTTGCAGTATTATTATGAGGTATAGAGGTACATAATGATTGATTTATCGGTTGTTGGTCCTGTTTTTGCCATGGGCTTAGCAATGATAGGCAGTGCCCTTGGTTGTGGTATGGCAGGGGTGGCTTCACATGCTGTGATGTCTCGAATTGATGAGGGGCATGGAAAGATTATAGGCTTGTCTGCAATGCCTTCTTCGCAATCTATCTATGGATTGATTTTTATGCTTTTGCTTAGAGATGGTATAAAAGATGGTAAAGTCAGTGCTATAGGTGGGGTTGCTGTAGGGATTTCTGTGGGGGTCGCACTATTAATATCGGCTGTAATGCAGGGGAAATGTTGTGTAAGTGCTATCCAAGCTTATGCACGCTCTTCAGCTATTTATGGTAAGTCTTTTGCATCTATTGGGATAGTTGAATCGTTTGCACTCTTTGCTTTTGTTTTTGCGTTACTATTGTTCTAGAAGCTTATGGATTCTACTATTCCCTATGGGATCTATACTGTGTTTGTCTGGATGTTCGCAGCCGTGCCTGTCCGCGTTCACGGAATTTATAGATAATGATTACACAGCTGCAGCACACCTGGGTATAGAACAAACCTGTCTGCGTGAGACTTTGGGCCAGCAGATTGTTGTTACCTGGAGTTTACCTTATCGGATGCAGTATATCCTTCCAGCGACTTTGCATCTTTGGGTTTACTATGGTGATGGGAAAATAGAAAAATTGACGTATGAGGTACGTCAGCTTTCTGGTTACCGTATTTACTGTCTAAAGGGTGAAGATTTCAAAGAGCGCCAGGGGATTGTTTCCTACAAGGTTTCTTTATCTAGTAGGGATAAGGAAATAGTCAGTAGGCGACATCATCTTTGGATGGAAGTTATTTCCATGGATGCTTCTTAAGCCAACGAATTTTAACATGACATCTAAAATATTATAATGATTTGGATAGAAAATTATGGAAGAGGATGCATTTCCTAAAGCTTATGATCCTAAAGGATTAGAAGAGAAATTATATGCTTTTTGGGAAGAGTCTAAAATGTTTGCGGCACAAGCGGCGAGTGACAAGCCTCCCTATGCTATTATTATGCCTCCTCCGAATGTTACTGGCATTTTGCATATGGGGCATGCCCTTGTAAATACTCTTCAAGATGTTCTTATTCGTTATAAGCGTATGTCAGGGTTTGAGGTGTGTTGGGTTCCTGGTACCGATCATGCCGGTATCGCTACTCAGACAGTCGTGGAAAGGCACTTATATTCTTCCTTAGGGAAGCGTCGTGTGGATTTCTCTAGAGAAGAATTTCTCGAGCATGTGTGGCAGTGGAAAGAAAAAAGTGAGGGCGTAATTCTTTCTCAATTACGTCAGTTAGGATGTTCTTGCGATTGGTCGCGCTTGCGTTTTACCATGGAACCTTTAGCCAACCGTGCTGTGAAAAAAGCGTTTAAAATACTTTTTGATAAGGGACATATTTATAGGGGGAATTATCTTGTTAACTGGGATCCTGTTTTACAGACAGCGCTTGCTGATGATGAAGTAGAGTATGAAGAAAAAGACGGTTGGCTTTACTACATCCGTTATCGCGTAGTGAATAGTTCTGAAGAAATTGTAGTAGCAACAACACGTCCAGAAACATTGTTAGGCGATACAGCGATTGCTATTTCTCCTGATGATGAGCGTTACAGCCATCTATTAGGAGCAAAGGTGCATTTACCTTTTGTTGATCGCGAGATTCCTATTATTGCGGATATGTCTGTAGATCCCTTATTCGGTACTGGAGCTGTAAAGATTACGCCTGCTCATGACAAAGATGATTATCGCACCGGAATTAATCATAACCTCCCTATGGTAAACATTCTTACTCCTTCCGGAGAAATTAACGAGAATGGAGGCATATTTGCAGGCTTAAGTAAAGAAAAAGCTCGTGAAAGTATAATTACTGCTTTAGAGACCATGGGGTTATTTGTTAAGAAAGAACCCTATAAGCTTAGAGTGGGTGTCTCATATCGTTCAGGTGCAGTTATAGAACCATATTTATCAAAACAATGGTTTGTTTCTGTAGATAGCTTCCGCGACTCATTGGGAGAGTTTATAGCTAGTGATGCAATAAAGATTTTCCCCCCAGAATTTACAAAAAACTATCTCTCTTGGGTAAATAACCTCCGAGATTGGTGTATTAGCCGGCAATTGTGGTGGGGGCATCGTATCCCTGTATGGTATCATAAAAGCGATGCGAATCGTATGTTATGCTACGACGGTGAAGGCATTCCTGAAGAGGTAGCTAAAGATCCTGAATCTTGGGATCAAGATCCTGATGTATTAGATACTTGGTTTTCTTCTGGATTGTGGCCATTAACCTGTTTAGGTTGGCCCGATATCGAATGCGGGGATTTAGAAAAGTTTTACCCCACAGCTGTTCTTATTACCGGGCATGATATTCTATTTTTCTGGGTGACGCGCATGGTATTGCTTTGCAGTGCTATGGTTGGAGAAAAGCCTTTTAGTGATGTTTTTTTACATGGATTAATTTTTGGAAAATCGTACAAGCGTTATAACGATCTTGGAGAATGGACATACGTTACTGGAGAAGAAAAATATGCTTATGATATGGGGAAAGCTCTTCCTAAAGGTGTTATAGCAAAATGGGAAAAACTTTCTAAGTCTAAAGGTAATGTTATTGATCCTTTGGAGATGATAGCTAAGTATGGTGCTGATGCCGTTCGTATGGCGTTGTGTTCATGCGCGAATCGTGGTGAGCAAATCGATCTTGACTATCGTTTATTTGAGGAATACAAGAACTTCGCGAATAAAATATGGAATGGCGCAAGATTTATCTTTAGTCATATTTCTAATTTGACAAGTCAGGATCTTGCTCGTGGTATAGATACGACTCTTTTAGGATTAGAAGATTATTATATTCTTGATGGGTTCAATCGTTTGTTAAAAGAGTTGCACTCTGCGCATCAAAATTATGCGTTTGATAAGATAACCACGATGGCATATGAATTCTTCAGGAATAATTTTTGTTCCACATATATAGAGATTATCAAGCCTACTTTATACGGTAAGCAGGGGAGCAAGGAAGATCGACTAACAAAACAGAAATTGTTAGCTGTTTTACTAGTCAATATTTTAGGTATTTTACATCCTATAGCACCTTTTGTTACTGAAACACTATTTTTAAAGTTAAAAGAAGTTATAGGAGAAGTTAAGGAAGAATGCTCTGACGCTATTACAGGACATGCTTTAGCTATGTTGCGAGCAGATTCTTATGTAGTAGCTCCTTATCCTCAGTCTATAAATATCGTTATTCCTGAACATCTTCATGAATCTTTTGCTCTCGCAGAAAGGCTAGTGTACACAGTTAGGAATATTCGTGGGGAAATGCAATTAGATTCTAGGGCTTCTTTAGAAGTGTTTGTTATTTGCCCTGAAGGAATATCTATAGAGACTTATATGCCTATGGTGTGCGCTCTTGGAGGTATATCTTCTATAGAAAATCTTACAGAAGAACCTAAAGATCGTGTATATAGCTTAGGAGTAGTTGAGGGTATTCGTCTTGGGGTATTTGTTCCCATAGAACAAATTGCTAAAGAAAAAACACGCCTAGAAAAAGAGAAAACACGTTTGGAGAAAGCTATCGAAAGTGCCTCACGTTTATTGAGTAGTGAGAGTTTCCGTGCGAAAGCTAATCCAGATCTTGTATGTGCTAAGGAAGAAGCTTTAAAAAATAATCGTATCGAATTACAAAGTATTCTTGATAAGCTAGCGTCGTTTTCTTAGAACTAAAGGACTAAGCACTTTTGCAGCGTTACGATATTATCAGAATGATTGGTAAAGGGGGAATGGGTGAGGTTTATTTAGCCTATGATCCTATATGTTCGCGTAAGGTTGCACTTAAAAGAATCCGCGAAGATCTTTCTGATAATGAGTTATTAAAGAAGCGTTTTCTTAGGGAAGCTAAAATTGCTGCGGATCTTGTGCATCCCGGGGTTGTTCCTGTTTTTACGATTTGTAGTGACAGTGATCTTGTTTACTATACTATGCCTTATATAGAGGGTTATACTCTTAAGAGTTTGCTCAAAAGTGTTTGGCAATGCGATTCTCTCCCTAAGGAGCTTGCGGAACAGACATCGGTAGGGACCTTTCTTTCTATTTTTCATAAAATTTGTTCTACTATAGAATATGTGCATTCCCGAGGGATTCTCCATAGAGATCTTAAACCTGACAATATTTTACTCGGGCTATTTAGTGAGGTTGTGATTTTAGATTGGGGAGCAGCCCTATCTAAGGAAATGAAAGAAGATTTTCTTTTAGATCTTGATATTCCTATGCCGGGATCTATGTTTTCCAATATGACTGTCCCTGGTAAGATTGTAGGTACTCCGGATTATATGGCTCCTGAACGTCTGCGAGGAGCTCCAGCTTCAGAAAGTACTGATATCTATGCTTTAGGGGTAATTCTTTATCAGATGTTGACGTTATCTTTCCCTTATCGTAATAAGAAAGGGAAAAAAATTAGTATCCCCAACCACATTCTTTCTCCTGAAGAAGTAGCGCCTCATCGAGAAATTCCTTCTTTTCTTTCCCAAGTGGTTAAGCGGGCTTTAGCGACAGACCCTAAAGAGCGCTATACATCTGTGCAGGCATTAAAAGCTGATATAGAACAGCATTTACAAGGTAGCCCGAAATGGACGCCTAAGATAGCCCTCCATACTCAGGACGCAGAATGTTGGAAATTCCACGAATCTATTTTACTATCTAAATACTTCCCTATGTTAGAGGTGTCCCCAGCATTATGGTATAGCTTGGCGATTTCTAAGATAGAAAGCTTTTCTGAAGTACGTTTGGAATATACGTTATTACGTAAAGGATTAGAAGAGGGTTTTGGAATTTTATTACCTCCTTCTGAAAACGTGGATCATGGGGATTTCTACCGAGGTTATGGTTTCTGGTTACATATTAAGAAGAATATTCTTTCAGTTTCTTTAGTGAGAAATGGCTTAGAGATACAGAAAACCTCTGGAAATATAGATGTAAATAAAGAGAAGTTTTTTATAGCTTTTGAAAAGCAAAATCATCGGTTATCTTTGAATATCGATCATGCAGTCTGGATGATTCATATGGATTATCTCCCTGGACGTGGAGGACGTATTGGGGTGATTATTCAAGATATAACCGATGTTTGTGGAAATATTGTTGTTTTAGAGAGTAGCGGATCACTTCAAGTCAGTTGTTTAGCAGTTCCTGATGCCTTTCTTAATGAAAAGCTTTATGATCGTGCTATTACGTTTTACCGGAGGATAGTCGAATCTTTCCCTGGTCGTAAGGAGGGATACGAAGCACAATTTCGTATAGGCATTGCTGTATTAGAAAAAGCTGCTGAAGAAGGTGATAAAGAAGGATTCTCCCAAGCACTTAGAGAGTTTGCTGTTTTACATAATAGTGTTGCAGCACCATTAGAATATCTTGGCAAAGCTTTAGTATACCAACGACTAGGAGAGTATAACGAAGAGGTAAAAAGTCTATTATTAGCATTGAAGCGTTATAGTCAGCGTCCAGAAATTTCTCGAGTTCGCGATCATGTTGTCTATCGTTTGCATGAAGCTTTATACAGTAATCATCGCGTCTCCTTAGTTTTTATGCTGCTTGCTCTTCATGTTGCTCCTGAATCTATAAATTCCTCAGAAGAAGAGCATTTCTTGAAAAATTTACAAGGGAAAATTCAAGACACTTTGTTTTGTAGTTTGGATATTTCCCCTATAGATTTCCGTTCATCGAAAATGGAATTGCTATTGAGCTATTGGTCAGGATTTACCCCCTTTCTCCCAGGCTTATTTCAACGATCTTGGGATTTAAAAGATTACCGTGCTCTTGCCGACATTTTTTATACCGCAGCTGATTTAGGAAATCGAGAATTTATCGATGTATATGGGAACATTTTGCGCAAGAATATCCAGGCAACAACATTTACTGAAGATATCGTAGAAATTCTTCCTCATCAGCTTGTACATTTCCTTTCGGGATTAGAAGCCATTTTCCTTCATGCACCTGTAGAAAAGGTTTTTTCTGATATCGAAATCTTGGATCCTGTTTTGATTATTTACTTGTTCGATTTATTTGCTAAAGACGTTTTAATTCATGGCAAGGGTGAGCTGATCCTTAATGCTATCCATTTACTAGAAACATATGTTTCTCCTGAGCAACGGTACACATATCTTTTGCCTTATGAAATACTTGCCTACCTTTGGATGAAAGAGGAGAAAAAAGTACATGAGCTCTTATCTGATAATTATGACGAGTCTTTCTGGATAGAGGACAGTCATTGCGCTTTTGTTCTTTATGGTTATTGGTTAGCTCTCACCGAAGAGAGTTCTTTAGCTTATTTACATCTTTCGGGATGTAGAGAAGATGGTGTAGCTCCAAAAGCATTAATAGGATTATTTTGTAGTCCTTTAGGAATTTGTGAAAACCAATTGAGTTATCAAGAAAGAAGAAATTTACTCTTGCAAAAGTTTATCTTTTTCCATTGTTTAGGAGATGATGTGGAGCGTGACAATTGTCGAGTTGCCTACGATCTTCTTGCTAAAGAGCGTCTTTTATAACCGACACATGTACGTTTTCAATACAGATGATTCTGAAGCTAAGATATCTTTTGGTCTTCCTGTAAAGATCAGTTTCCCCCCATATTTCCCGGAACCAGGCCCCAATTCTATGATATAATCTGCTTGTTTCAGCAAATGCACATCATGATCAACATAAATAACCGAATGTCCTTGAGATATCAGGCTACGGAATAGTTTTTGTAGTTGGAATTTCTGATTTCTATCTAAGGAAGCAGATATCTCATCGAGTAGAAACAATGTTGGTTCTTTTGGAGGTAAGTAGAGGAACTTCGCTATTTTAACCGAGATCTTTTCACCAAGCGATAGGGAAGAGAGGTTTTGGCCTAAAGGTAAATAGCCCAGTCCTGCTTGTATAAGCGCTTGTAAAGGAGCTTGGATCCTTTGAAGAAAAGGGAAGAGTATAGGGAGTTCTTCAATAGGGGTTTGTAGTAATTTCCCAAAGTGCTTCCCTTCATAAACAACTTCTTGAGCTAGGGGTTGGATCCGGTATCCTGAGCACGTTGGACATACACGTTTCTCTAATGCATAGAAAGCCCTGTCTATTAGATGGTAACCTAATCCTAAACAATCTGCACACTGTCCTTGCTTAGTATTTGTACTGAACATACTTGCTGTAATGCTTAAGGCTTTAGCCTGTGTGAGCGATGCATAGAAGTTCCTTAAACTTGGAGCAATATCGAAATAAGTACTGATATCCGAACGTTGTGAAGAAGAAAGAGGATGAGAATCTAAAAATATTACATTAGAAAATAGCTCATAACCATTGTTTATAAGCTTTTGAGCCTGTTTATAAAAACCTTCAGTTAGCAATGAGGTCTTTCCTGATCCTGATACACCAGCAATCGCAACCAGGTTACGGAGAGGAGCTTGTACACTGAGATCAGTGATATTATGAACCGTGAGACATACATCTAAAGTATTTTTAAAGGGAGTTTGAGGATACTCCTCATTTTCGAGAGATACGGATGTATCAGTTGTGAGGTACCCTCCCTGAGGTCCGGATCCTGGTCCTAAATGAATTGTATGCTCTGCGTAATGCTTTAATATATTGCTGCGGTCAGTAGCAATAACGGTATTGTTGTTAGCAATGAGCTCTTTAATAAGTTGTATTAGAGTGGGAACATCCTTAGGATGGAGCCCTGATAAAGGATCTTCAAGAAGATAAATGATGTCCGTAAGATTTGTAGAGATTTTTTTTGCTAAGTTTAGTCGGTAATATTCACCGTCGCTAAGAGTATTTTGTTGTTGTCCTAAGGTAATGTAGCTTAGACCTACCTTATCAATGAATGTTAAACGATTTTGTAAATCTTGTATAATCGGCTGAGCTTGATCATCATGAAGAGTTTTTAAGAAGTCTTTCAGAAAATGGGTGTCTTGTTGATAGATATCTACAATGGAGGTTTTTCCTATGCGTACTTGTTGAGCATATGTGTGAATTCCCCATCCAGAGCATGTTGGGCAGATGTCATAGACGAGCAAAGGTTGTAAAAGAGGACATAAGGGAACTCGGTTACAATGGTCAAGAAGGATTTTTTCTAATCCTGGATGTCTGTTGGTTCCTTTAAATAATAGTTCTTGAGTGTGAATATCAAGATTTTTGATGGGCGTTGTTTTTGCAATTTTTAGTTCTTTAATCAGATCGAGAATAGGTTTTATGGGGTTTTCAGGGAAGAAGAGTTCAAAGAGAGCTGTAGGGGAGTAATTAAGAATTTTATCTTTATGATCCATTAAAGAAAGTTTTAAAATATTCCCTGATCCACAACATTGTTGACATTGCCCTTCAATATGCTCTCGAGATAAAAGCTTGCGTGTAATATTGGGGTAGCTATTTCCTAAAGAATCTTGCCATCCTAGATTAAAGGCTAGTGAATGAACGATCCCCTCATGATTATGAATATGTAATTTTGGAGTGGGGGATAAGGAGAAGGCTAAAGTTAGAGAAGATAAGAGAGAGGACTCGTGGTTTTTGGAGATTTTTGTGTGTTGGATAACGATAGCAGGGTCTTCTAAAACATCAGGGAGAGGTTCTTCAAGATCATAAACTTCCTTATTGGCAAATAATTTTAGATACCCTTCTTTTTTCTTTGCTTCTAAAGCAATAGAGAGATCTTCATCTGAGGATATAGGCGCAGTTATTGTTACATAAGAATTTGCATACTCTTGAAGAAGTTTCGCAACAAGAGTTTGTGGAGTGATTTTTTCTAAGAGAGTTCCTGATAATGGGCAGTGGGGTTTCCCTAAAAGGGAAAAGAGTTTCTCAAGGCCGTCAGTAATGTCTAAAGCTGAAGCTAAGGAATGTCTGGAGTTTTTCTTTATTCCTGTTTTTTTGATGGCAATGACTGGAGATAATCCTCGAACACTTTCTACTTTTGGTAGAGGGGTCTTTTTAATAAGTGCTTGACGAACATAATAAGGAAATAGTTCGGCATAAGCGATATTTCCTGAAGCATAAAGGATATCGAAAACTAAAGTATGCTTTCCTGATGCTGAAGGTCCAGAAATAGCTGTTAAGGCATTGCGAGGCAGAGTAACATCAATGTGTTTCAGGTTGTGATGATAAGCATCTTTAACAGAAATATCTCTAAGAATATGCGTATTTTGGCATTTTTTAGTGCATTTAGGAATAGGTTGGGTTTTTGTAAAATATGGTTGCAAAGCTTTTGCCGTAGGAGTGTCTAAGAGAATGAGCTCTTCAGGAGAACATGATGCAAGTACATATCCACCAAGATTTCCTCCTTCAGGGCCAAGTTCAATGACGTGATCCGCAGTTTTTACAATGTGCATATTATGTTCTATGATAACTACCGTATGTCCCTGGTGTGTCAGAGAAAACAGAACTTGAATAAGAGCATGGATGTCATGAGTATGTAATCCTGTTGTTGGCTCATCAAGAATATAGAGGGTAGATTTTTTAGATGGGGAAAGAAGCTCGTAGGTAAGCTTTAATCTCTGAATTTCTCCTCCAGATAAACTGGATAAAGGTCGTCCTAAAGGAAGATGATCCAGCCCTAGAGAACATAACGCGTGTATCTTTTCATGAATATGGGGAGTAGTTATAAAGAATTTTTCTGCTTCATATGCTGTCATTTCTAAAATGTCAGCTATGCTTTTCCCTTGATAATGTACGTCTAAAATTTGGGGTTGAAAACGTTTTCCATGACACAGAGGACAGGGAATGAGGGTATGATCATCTAAAGTTACCTCCCCTATTCCTTGGCATTCCGTACATGATCCTAATGGTAGGTTAAAACTAAAATGCCCTTTAGTTAACCCCAGCCGCTTACTTTTAGGCAGTTGGGAAAATAGTTCTCGCAGATCATCAAAAGCTTTAATATACGTTAGGGAAATAGAACGTTGCGAGCGGCCAGGAAGGTCGCGAGTAATATGTACAACACGTGAAATATCCCCTCCATCTATGCGCAGGTAAGGTTCTGGTTTTCCTTGTATAAGGCGTTCCATAGCAGGAACTAACGTGTCGTTAATTAAAGACGATTTTCCAGAACCTGAAACACCAGTAACCGCGGTGATTCTTTCCAAGGGTAGGGAAATAGCCTCGTCTTTTAAATTGTTAGTTGTTGCATGAGATAGAGAAAGAGTGGATTGTGTTTTAGCACGTCTTTTGGGGATATCTATAGTGAGTTCATTTCGTAAATATTTTGCTGTTAGAGAGTTGCTTTTGTTTAGGAATTCTTGGGGGGTGCCGTTAAATAGTACCTCACCTCCGAAAATCCCTGCTCGTGGACCAATATCAATAATACGGTCTGCGAAAGAGATCATATGTTCATCATGTTCTACAAGAAGAATGGAATTCCCTTGATTGCGTAGTTTTTGAATTACTTGTATGAGCTTATCTGTGTCACGAGGATGGAGTCCTATGGAAGGTTCGTCAAGAATATAGGTAATTCCTGATAACTCAGCGCCGAGATGCTTAGCAAGAGCTGTACGCTCTTGCTCTCCTCCTGATAGCGTTGCTAAGGCTCTATCTAAGGTAAGGTAGGAAAGACCTAACTGAATAAGTGTAGCAAGGCGATTATTGAAACCTTCTAGTACCTCATGCACAGATTTTGATGACGGTGTTATAGAAGATGTCAAAGAGAACAACTCATCAATAGGCATTTTCTGAAGTTCGATAAAAGTTTTTCCTTGCCAAGTGGCTGCAGATGCGTATTCTCCGATCCCTATTCCTTGACATTTAGGACATGGGACTGCTGTGGTCCCCTCAGGAACATATTTTGAAGGTTTCGCTCCATAGCGTACTTTTTCACCAATATCATTAAGAACTCCTCTCCATACTTTGTGGGTAAGGGATTTCTTTCCAATTGCAGGATCAAAAAGACGTACTGGAAGAACTAGGTATTTTTGACCGTAGAGAAAGGCGTCCTGGATATGACCAGGGAGATTTTTCCAAGGAGTATCTAAGCTGAAGTTTAAAGTGTCCGCTAGAGATTGATAAAGGGCATGGTAAAAATAAGTAGAGCAGTTTCCAGCGAGCTTACAACAGTTTTCCCGGATTGATAAATTATTTTGGATGAGAGAAGGGTCTTCAATGGTGATAAGAACTCCTGTTCCCTGGCACTTAAAACAACGATCTTCAAGGCTATGGGGAGAAAACAATTGTCGCGTTAATGGTGTATAAGTTTGTTGGGTTTCTGGTATATACACTTGTGTAGAAAAGGTTTCTTCTTGGGATCCGGTATTTATAGAGCAGCGCCCCTGACCTAGTTGCAGCGCTGCGAATAAGCTCACTTTCATTCTTGCATTGTTACTTTCATTTTTAATGAAAGAATCCACAACAATGTCGATAGGGTGATCAGTAGTAAGAGGAGATGATAGAAAAGGGTAGATTGATGAGATTTCATTATTAATACGGATTTTAGTATATCCCTGCCTGACGCATTCTTGAATTGCTGAGCTACTTGTATCCGGTAACGGAGCAAGTAGTGTTATTTGCGTGCCTTCAGGGATATTAGCAAGTGTTGCAAGAATCTTTTCTTTGCTTTGTAGATGAAGCGCTTTGTTACTTACGGGATCTCTAGCCTCCCCGTCTAGGGAAAATAGCAGCGCAAGGTGTTGGGAAAGTTCTGTAACACTGCCGACAGTAGCATGAAAGTGATAAGCAAAATGATTTTGCTTAACAGCAATGGTTGGAGATAAGCCCTGGATGCTTTCAACAGTAGGTTCAGGTAAAGAAGATAAAGTTGTCGCAAAAAATGAAGGTAGCGTGGATATATACCGTTTTCTTCCTGCAGCGTAAACAGTATCAAAAGCTAACGAAGATTTTCCAGATCCTGATACTCCTGTGAGTAGAACAATTTCTCCTGGTAGAAATTCTATGGAGATATTTTTCAGATTTCTAACTGTAATACCGGAAATACGAACAGGTAAGCTGGGCATAGATCTCATAATAATTTTGGAAAATAAGAAGAAATTCTCTACATGGATAATTATAACTACTTAGTAGAAACTAGTTTGATTTACTTTTAACTTTATAGAAAGAAAAAAATCCAATCCTTCATTTTGCCTGATTAAAGGATAGGGATACGCGATATGTTCTATAAAATAGTATTTAGTTGGGTATTTCAACGTACAAATTAAGGTCAAATCATGTATCGTGTCTTGAGTAGCGAAGAATGTTAGCTGTAAGATAAAAAAAGTTTTTGATTGGTTTGATAAATTAGGGAAGTATGATCGCAAGAACGAAAATCATTTGTACTATAGGTCCGGCCACAAATACTCCGGAAATGCTTGAGAAGCTTTTAGACGCGGGTATGAATGTCGCCAGGTTAAATTTTAGTCATGGTTCTCATGAAAGTCATGGTCAGACAATAAATCTTCTTAAAGAGTTGCGAGAGAAAAAAGGAGCTCCTTTAGCGATTATGTTGGACACTAAAGGTCCAGAAATTCGTTTAGGAAAGATTCCCACACCAATTAAGGTAGCACGAGGTCAGAAAATCACTTTAGTAGAGAAAGAGGTCGAGGGATCTCTGGAAGTGGGAGTCACTTTACATCCTCAATGTGTATTCCCTTTTGTGCGTGAAGGTACTGATGTTTTGATAGACGATGGGTATCTCCAAGCTGTTGTCACTTCTGTTGGTAACGATTGGTTAGAGTTAGAATTTATTAATTCTGGAGAGCTGAAGTCTCACAAGTCTTTAAGTATCAGAGAAATTGATTTAGCTCTTCCTTTCATGACCGATAAAGATATCCATGATCTTAAATTTGGAGTAGATCAGGGTGTTGATGTTATTGCGGCTTCCTTTGTTCGTTGTGCTGAAGATATCGAGAGCATGCGCAAGTGCTTAGCAGATTGCGGATGTGAGGATATGCCGATTATTGCTAAGATAGAAAATCACCTAGGTGTAGAAAATTTCCCTCAGATTGCCAAAGTTGCGGATGGGATTATGATTGCCCGTGGGGATTTAGGAATCGAGCTGTCTGTTGTGGAAGTTCCTAGTTTGCAAAAATTTATGGCAAAGATCTCTCGTGAAACAGGTCGTTTTTGTATTACTGCTACACAGATGTTAGAATCTATGATTCGCAATGTATTGCCAACGCGTGCAGAGGTTTCAGATATAGCGAACGCTATTTATGATGGGACATCTGCAGTGATGTTATCAGGAGAAACGGCTTCAGGTAGTCATCCTATAGCTGCTGTGAAAATTATGCGTTCTGTAATTCAAGAAACGGAAAAAAATCTTAATTATATGTCTTTCCTAGAGATTAATGATAGTGAGAGTGCTGTTAAGGTATCTCCTTATCTTCAGTCTATAGGGCTGTCAGGAATTCAAATTGCTGAGAAGGCAGCAGCTAAAGCAATTATCGTGTATACAGAATCCGGAGGCTCTCCGATCTTCCTTTCTAAGTATCGTCCACGCTTCCCAATCATCGCTGTTACACCAAATCTGTCTGTATACTACCGACTTGCTTTAGAGTGGGGGGTATACCCTATGCTTACTGAAGAGTCGGATCGTGCGGTCTGGAGGCATCAAGCTTGTGTCTATGGTATCGAAAGAGGAATTTTATCAAATTACGATAAAGTTTTAGTGTTAAGTCGCGGAGCACAAATGAAAGATACCAATAATCTGACATTGACAACAGTAAATGATATCGTCTCAGCATCAGCCAAATAAGCTGATGCTCGTAGGATTTCTTATGCAGGTAAAAAGCGGTTTCTCGCTTTGAAGCATCCTGCTGATAATGAAGCTGTTACCAATGCGATTGCCAGGAGTATTGGTGTCATGACGTACTTGCTGATTCCCCAAAGGGTTTCAGGAACCTGAATCGTGCCTGCGCATATTAATGAGAAAATAACAACAGCTGCTATTGCTAATATTGCAAAGACTAATGCGGAGATTAGTGCTAGAATACGTTTATTATTCTGAGAGTTTTGACAACTGCAGATGCAGTTGAGGGTACATTCAAATGAGGATCCTAAACAGTCTGTTAAGCACATAAAATTCTTTTTATTTATAAAACACCAAGAGCATTCTGGTGTAAATCAAGAAAAAAATCAAAAAAACTCTTTTGCAAGTTAAAAATTTTTTGAAAATTTCTTGATTGCTGTAATTAAGGGAGCTGTAGGTTGGGATATTTTCTTTTCTAATGCTTTTCGGGTATAAAGAACCATTGACCCCGTTTTCTTAAAATGCTTATGCAGGCGTACTGGAAGTTCAGCTAAATCAAATATAGCGGGAAAGCTATTGGGAAGAGCATATAGAGTTTCAAGATGTGAAAATTCTTTTATAGTATATTGAAGTAGGTTTGCAGCAAAGATCTTTTCTTTAGTAGGGTTATATAGGGCTAATGTTAACGCGGCTCCTGAGTACAGTCGCGCTAGGTCAGAAAGAAATTGTCCAAGGTGGTCAAGATCCCCAGAGTTCACAATAACGAGTATGTGACTATAGGCATATTTCTTTTTTAACCCATTGTGCAGTTTACGTTTCCATCGTTTATGCATCCACATCCATTGCTGTGGCTTATGAGCTATGCCTTTTTCTAAGAAGCCCATGAGCTTGTTCATAAGTGATGTTGTGGCATCTTTGATAGGAAGAGATTTATCAGCATAGAGCTTTTTACTAGGAACAATAGTATAGCCGTTTTTATTCCGGTATATTGATATGGCTATCACAGGCTTGCCTGTTTTATATGCGAGTAAAGCGGGGGATGTTGTTGTAAATGCTTCATGCCCGAAGAGTGGATAAGTATAAGAAGAGATCAGTAATGCTTGATCACCAACTATGCCGATAACATGCCCTTGTTGTAAGGCATGAAGGGCAGAATTGATTCCTTGTTTTGGAGCAACAATTTTCCCTTTAAAGATTTCCCTTAATGAAAAAATTTTTTTATTTAACCGGGCATTTGTTATAGGTTTAGCAAAGGCTAGACCTGGATAGTCTCTAGTAATATAAAGAAAAGGCAGTTCCCAGTTTGCCTGGTGGCCACAAAATAAGATAACTCCTTCATTTTCATTGAGCTGAGAAAATGTATCTTGTAATTCTTTTTGTGTAAGTATTTCATCCGAGGAAAATCCTTCAGGACGCGATTCTGCTGTAGCTATGGAAATTAAATCATTAAGGTTACTAATGAGTCCTTCTACCGCTAACAATTCTAAAACAGTAATCATTACATGTTGTATTGAATGTTTGGCAATGGATTGTCTCTCTTTAAAAGATTTATCGGGGAAAGCTAATGCTAAATTTGTAAGAGCTGTTTTTTTATAGTCAGAGATAGTATAAAAAGCGAGAGTTCCTAAAGCTTTTCCGAAGCGATGTAACAAAGAATGAGGAATACGTTTGAAAATACCGATTAAAGTTATTCCTAGATAGTAAACGAAAAAGTCTACAAAGCTTTGCTTAGCACGACGCAAGTTATTTAACATAATTTAGGATCCCTACTCTACACAGCGTAATAAGAGGCTGGGGGTAAGTGAGAACGCTGTCCCTTTATTTATGAAAAATTACGCTCTTTTAGTAATTAAATGAGCTATTCGCATTGACACTATAATAGTCTCAATAACTCTAACAACTATTTTTATAATTTTTACTCCTATTCAAACTGTTAGTTATAAATATCAAACGGTAGACATAACGAAATTCCTACCAATCTTTTTTATGTAGCTTTGAGGTTTCTGTAGGTTTTGAACGAATAATAACCTTATTATGAGAAATCTCTGCAGAAAGGTTTAATGGAAATCCGTCTTTGCCAAATAAGGTAAGTTTTCTTAGGTATTCACGGAAGCGATGACGTATTCCTGTTTCGTCAATCAAAGCAAAGTCATGAAGAATTCCATGTTCTTGCGCCATGATTGCTTGAACAAAGGTGTCCTCAAGAGTCTTTTCATCTATAAACTCTACAGCCCAATTTACAGAGTTATTCTCATGTGGGGGAGCCATAACAACTGTTAAAGCAATGTTATTCTTTACAACATCTAAGAAAAGTTTACTTACATCTTTCACATAAAGAGGAATATTAATTTGATAAATGCCCTGATTAAGAATAATTGGGTGGGAAGGTTCTAAAGTATAGGCTAAAGGATTGAAAGTGTTGCTGTATTTAACAGGGAAGAAGAGTAAAACAGGGAGATTAAGATTTAGAGGAATAAATTCCTGTTTTAAAAATAATAGACGTAAAAAATCTGCTTGAGGATCATTTAGGTTTTCATATGTATTTGTATTCCCAAAAGGTATAAGAATTTTTTTCCATTCTTCAGGAATAGGAAAGATAATTTCATCATGATTCCCTTGAGCAATACGATTTCTTTCTAATTCTTCAAAAGATACCTTATTGAGATTAAACGTGAGCTCCAGTCCTTGCTCTTTAAGAGCATTGACATATTCTTTAGGACCGCTAACTTTTTGAATAAGATATTTTGGCCAAACATCCAAGTATTCGTAACCTTTGGGGGGACTACCTACGGGAGTCGTAATCGTTACTGTAATATCTTCGGTTACATATTGTGTAAGGCGAATAAAAATATCATCAGCAGAAACACTTTGAATATCTCTACGGATATTAGTTTCACCATCGAGACTGACAAGGTTGTACTTATCAATAGCTGCTATCCAGCTTTCTGAATGTCCTGTAGCGCTAATAACGACTTCTAAGTTTGTGGGTCGAAGATCATGAACTGTATTTTTATTCCCAGTAATCGTTAAAGAGACTTTTTTGTCTAATAACCCATTACTTTGTAATCCTAATACAGTTTGATCTGGATTGAGGTCAATAATACGCACAGGAATATTATTTAATGTACGGGTAACAGTTACTGTTTGCCCGACGAGAACCCAAATGATGATGGCAAAGCCCAAAGACACCACTTTTCTCAGCCAATTACGAATGAAAAAACGAGAAAAGAAATCGATCATTTTTTCCAAATCCATGAGCTAAAGGGTTTATGTTTTTGTTCTTTCAGAGTAAGGATGCTTCTTAGAACAGCTTTAAATCTATCCATCTTGACTCCGCGAGTCAAAATTCCATCGCGGGATAATGATACATAACCATTCTCTTCAGAGACAATGATGATCAATGCGTCGGTACGTTGACTCGCCCCTAAAGCTGCGCGATGACGGGTCCCCATAGAACGAGATAACTGTGTTGTATCTTGAGCTAGGGGAAGAACAACACGGGCATAGGCTATTGTTTCTGCTCTGAGGATTACAGCTCCATCATGCAGAGGAGAAGAAGGTTCAAAAATTGTTTCTAGAAGTTCTTCTGAAAAGTCTGCGTTAATTTTTACGGAAGAAAAGCTTAAGAATTCATCAAAAGAATCCTTATTTTCGAGAACAACAAGAGCTCCAATTTGTCTCTCAGACATTTGATAAATGCATGAAGTCAGATGCTCAATAAATTGATCCTGTAAATCAATAACAAACTTTCTCCCATGAAAGCGTACACGAGATAAAGCCAGTCGTATTTCTGGCTGGAAAATAATAAAAACGACAATGGCAGCAACATTAACAACATGTAGCATCAATCGTCGAATAATGGGAAAATGTAGCTTGTCTGCAAGAACAAAGAGAAATAGAAAGGCTAGTAAACCAAAGACAACGTCCATGGCTCGAGTTCCCCAAAAGAACTTTAAAAGATAATTTAACATTACCCAAATCAGAACAATCTCTAATAAGGGTGTTGTATAGTAAGTAATATCTATGGGCATAGCTTTACTAGTTTCTTGAGAATACTCGAAGAGATTCTCACCTTAATGGCAATGGACTGCTTTCTAAAAGAAGGTAATATACTACTGTAGCATATAGAGAAAAAGGTTAACAGCAAAGTATTTTATAGTTGCAATAGTTTGTTATATACTTCACATTACAGCTTTTTTATTTGTTCTCGGATTTCTGGTGGACATGATGGATACAGTAATTTTATCTAGAATACAGTTTGGTTTATTTATTGCATTTCATTACCTATTTGTTCCTTTGAGTATGGGTCTCAGTATGATGCTTATTTTAATGGAGGGCTTGTATCTAGTTACGAAGAAGAATATCTATAAACAAATGACTTGGTTTTGGATTGGCGTATTTGCTTTAACATTTGTTATTGGCGTTGTCACTGGAATCATGCAAATTTTTTCCTTTGGATCTAATTGGGCGAGGTTTTCTGAATATACGGGGAACGTGTTTGGAACACTTTTAGGAAGTGAGGGTGTTTTTGCTTTTTTCTTAGAGTCTGGTTTTTTAGGCGTATTGTTATTTGGGCGTCATAAAGTTTCTAAGAAAATGCACTTTTTCTCTACCTGTATGGTCGCTTTAGGAGCTCATATGAGTGCTTTCTGGATAGTTTGTGCTAACTCTTGGATGCAAACGCCTTCAGGTTATGAAATGGCCATGCATAACGGAAACCTTGTTCCTGTGATGACTTCATTTTGGCAAGTAGTCTTCTCTCCTTCAAGTATAGATCGCTATATTCATGTGGTATTGGGCACGTGGCTCTCTGGTATTTTCCTAGTGATTAGCGTAAGTGCGTATTATTTGCGCAAACAACGCCACATAGAATTTGCGCGTAAGGGATTAAAATTGGGTGCAGTGACTGGTATTATCGTACTCATTTTGCAGTTGTGGTCTGCAGATGTTACAGCACGTGGTGTTGCTAAGACGCAACCTGCAAAATTAGCTGCTTTTGAAGGTTTATTTAAAACTGAAGAATACAGCCCAATTTATTTGTTTGGTTACGTAGATGTAAAAAACCAAAGAGTTTTAGGCTTGCCTATTCCTGGAGGTCTTTCGTTCTTAGTGCATAGAAATACTAAGACGCCAGTTACGGGTTTAGATCAAATTCCACAAGATGAGTGGCCTAACGTGCAACTTGTATTCCAATTTTACCACCTTATGGTAATGCTTTGGGGGCTTATGGTTATTTTGGCGATCATTTCATGGTTTGCCTATAAGAAAAGACGTTGGGCAGTACGACCTTTCTTTTTATCTATACTTTCATTTTCCGTTCTTTGCCCTGAGATATGTAATGAAGTGGGGTGGTTTGCTGCAGAAATGGGAAGACAACCCTGGGTTGTTTATGGATTATTAAAAACTAAGGACGCTGTTTCTCCTATGATCCGCGGAGGACAGGTTGTTCAGTCTCTGATTTTATTTAGTTTGGTGTTTGTTTGTCTCTTATCTTTATTTCTCTTTCTTTTATGTAAAAAAATACAACGAGGACCAGATCAAAACGATCTTAATGAGGTGGAAGTATAATCATGGAATTTTCGTTAACTTCGATGTTGCCAATAGCTTGGTACGTTATACTAGTGGTTGCAGTATTTGCTTATTCTCTAGGAGATGGTTTTGACTTAGGTTTGAGCACAATCTATTTCATCTCTCGTGCAGATGAAGAACGACGCGTATTACTGAACTCTATAGGACCTATTTGGGACGGTAATGAGGTTTGGCTTATTATTATTTTTGGCGGACTTTTTGCAGGATTTCCCCCAGCTTATGGTGCATTATTATCTATTTTCTATATGCCAATATGGACTTTGGTTTTGCTTTATATTTTTCGGGGATGTTCTTTAGAATTTCGTAGTAAGACCGAGTCAGCAAAATGGAAGTCTTTTTGGGATGTTACTTTCTGCATATCAGGAATAATGATTAGCTTTTTCCTAGGGGTTATAGTAGGGAATATGGTCTTAGGATTGCCTATATCTCCTACAACTCCGTATTCTTCATTATCTTGGATACTCTTTTTCCGTCCCTACACGTTGTTGTATGGAGCTCTTGTTGTTTGTGCTTTTGCAATTCATGGGATAACTTTTGTTTTAATGAAAACTACCGGAGAATTACAACAGCGTATTATTAAACGCTTCCCTTATGTTTTGTCAGCATTTTTAGTTGTTTATCTACTGTTAATTAGTACTACACTTGCCATAATACCACAAATACAAGGGAACTCTTTCCAAGTAGGTAATTTTTCTGGTGTCCCTACATATCCTCTATTGATACTTTTATTGGCTATGACTTTAGGTTGTTGCTTTGCAACTAAAACTTGCATATCTCGAGAACGTCATGGCTGTGCCTTTCTCTATTCTTCGCTGAATTTACTTCTTTTAATATTATCTGCCGTGACTTTGGTTTTCCCAAATATCTTATTTTCTACAGTAGACCCTGAGCATAGCTATACGATTTATAATACAGCAGCAAGCACAAAAACTTTACAAAGCTTATTAGTCATTGTACTTGTTGGTTTGCCGTTTATAGTTGCCTATGGTGTGTATATTTATCGTGTTTTCAGAGGGAAAACAGATTTCCCTTCTGTGTATTAAGAAGTTTTAGAGGTGACGTGTTTTTACCCATTACAAAAAACTCTAAAATTTTTATAACATGCTGCCTATTTTTTATTTTTAGGTTGCATTTATGTGGAAGGGCTGGATTTGTTTGATATTCTTTTCTCCTGTGGGTTTATATGCAGGAGAAATTTATAAGCCCTGTGAGGAGCGCTGGCTATCTTCTGACAACAGGACTTCAGGAATGTCGACAATTGTAGAGACTTCGGGACGTCTGCTTGTTGTTTGGCAAGATTGCGACAGCAATAAGCTGATAGGAAGCCGTTGTGACCAGGGGATATGGTCGGAGCCTTATGAAATTTTCCCTCAAGAATCCGGCCTATTTTCTCATCCTGTATTGGTAAGAATTAGCTCTCAAGAAATTTGGCTGTTTTATAGAAAGCAACAGTTTGGGGAGAGTATAAGTAAACCTTATGTAGCTTTTTCTTTTAATTCAGGATTTCATTGGTTGGAGCATAGACTCTTGCCTCCAGGAATAGAAGGAACAACTAGAAATCCTCCATATGTTGATAGGATAAGAAATCGAGTATACATTCCCTCGTATAGTGTTTATGAAATTCCCGGTCAAGAGTTGATAGGAGATTCTTGGGTTGAAATTTATAATTTCTTTTCTAGATCTTGGGAAGGACGTATTGGTCCTATTTTAGGAGGTTCACGAAATCAAGTTCCTATAGAACCTGCAATTGTAAAACTAACGTCGAATAAGCTCGCATTGTTTTTTAGGAATGCTTCTGTAGAAGAAAGTTATATTTGTATGGCTGTATCGACAAATCAAGGAATCTCTTGGTCAAAACTCAAGAACCTTCCCTGGAGAAGCTATGACAATAGTATTTCTGTTCAATCCGGAAGAAATGGAAAATTGTACCTTTTTGCGAATAGCGCTCCTGCAGGAGAGAGGCTTACATGTTTCTCATCGTATAATGAGGGAATAACTTGGAATCATCCTAAGCTTATTGACTCTGGTTATAGCATAGATCCTTGTGCTTATTTAGACAGACAAGGATGCATTCATCTTGTGTATACAAGTAAAGACGTCCAAGGTATTCAGCGCATTAAATATTATAGAATCAAAGAAGATACTCTACTTCTAAATTGTCCTGCATGCTGGATACTCGAAGATGTTAAAGAGAGTACGGAAGAATAATTTAAGAAACTATTTCTTTGATATTAATTATGTAATAAGCAGGGAAAGCAAAATGGTTGTTTGGGCGAGGGAGGCATTCTACAGAAACTCTCTTTCCTAACCATTTTTCTAAATCTATTTTTGTTGCATAGACGAATGCTATAGTATTTTCTTTGTCTTTAAGCAAAAAATCTCCGGGATTGTTTTTTACGACATGAGGATAAATTTCAAGCTCACCGACAAAAGTTTGCTTTTTCTTTTTCTCTTCTTCATAGAAGGCTTCTTGAGTAAGCTTTTTAGCGTTTTCTTGAGGTTGCATGCTTGCCCAAATTTTAAACAACGACAATTCTAGACTTTCTCTTCCTTGAGTTTTCGGAGAAGTTTTTATTGCTGTTTGCTTGCGGATATGTCGAGATAACAAAGACCCTGTTGTAGGTTTCTCGATATTGTCAACAATACTAGAAGAGTTGGACACTTGTTGTTTCCCTATCGTATTATCTTGATTTGTCAATGACTTCGATAGGTAAGAATCTTGAATTTCTTCTAAAGCTTTTTGTATTAGAGGTTGTAAACCTGGGACATCATTAAATTCTTCAGATTGTACAAGGTTAATCTTTTTATAAATAGCTTCTAGATCAACCGCGTCTAAAGTTTTTTGTAACTCTGCTTTAGCAAAATTCATAGCGGAATCTAGCAAATCTAAAGCAATTTTTTTCTGACCTTCTCTATGTTTATAAATATCTATAGGGCCTTTCTGAGAAACAAAATTTTTGGCAACATAGAAAGCACATTGGTTAGGTAAAGCAATCTCTAACCACTTTCCTTGTGGTTGGCTGGATGTTGCTTGGATTTCTGTTCCTCGGGACAAGCGTGCAAGAACAGGAGCTGATGTTGAAGGCTCTAAACGTACATTCACTTGCTCGCCTTCAATAACATTGTCTAAAACAAACGTCCGAAATACATAACCTTTGAGACCTTCTGGTGCTGCAACAATGTAGTAATCCTTGCTTTCACCAATTACAGCAACATAATCACCTTTGGAAAGTTCTTTTACAATAGAACTATCAACATGGGGAGCTAAGCGCAGACGAACACGATTTCCTTTAATCTCTCCTGTAAATGGAGAAAAGGAAGCTTTGTCTATTTGCGCAGCGGGGGTCTTTGATGTGGAAGGTGCAGCATGCAAGCTTACTGAACTTATTCCTGACCCGATGGCAAACAAAAGCATAGAAATCGATAGCGTTCGCATGCTTTACTCCTACAGTGTATTCACATTAGAAATCGATACAAGGATGTGACCTAGTCCTTTAGGGGAAGTACCCCTAGAAAAAAGAATTATATCGACTGCAGTGAAAAAGTCAATTATCTTACCAAACGAGATTAGATTGAACCTTAAGTATAGAGAACAGCTTTGATATGTTCACAATTTACCTGCCCACATGTACATCCTATAGGTGTGCCTAAGTATACACTAAATTGCTCATTCGGATTTAAGGGATTGGTAACAAGATACAGTTTGTTCCCTGTCGGACTGATATCCCATGTGCGAAAAGATAAATCTTGTTCGGATACAGTTGCTTCTTCTTCTTCACTAATAACTCTAGCAATTTGACAGTGCATGCAATTACAGTGAGGCTCTGCTTTAGGAAGAAGGTTTTGATTATTGCCTACTAATGAACGAATTACCGTAACCATTTTTTCTAAAATATCGGCAGGAGCGTCTGGATGATCCTTATGTTCTGGAGTATGTTGTAAGATCATTTCCATTGGACTAGTTCCAGAAAATAGAGGGGATATGAGACTTTTATGTGCAAATATCTGCATATCGGTATCTTTTGATAATTGTTGCAGTGCATTTATTAATATACCCAATTTGTCGTCTTCACGGCCAGATTCATCGCGCATCATTTGAGAAGATTCTAAGTGGAGGAGATGCTCTTGGAAAGCAATGTCGATAATCGCCTGATCTAAGTTAGGGATAGAAATGGTTTTTCCGTCAATTAAATGCAGCTTGAGGGTAGACCGACCTTGAACTTCTCCTTCTTGTGATTCGATAAAAGCTATTTGATTCCATCGTGCGGAAATATAGGGAGGGATGCAAATCAATTGGTCATTAATTTTCACTTTCATGACGACCTCCAATGGGTAAACTCTACTGTCGTTGCTTAACGTCATTGTAGGGAAGCTTTGTTTTTTTTACAATCGAATTAGCAATTAGTATTATCGATTGCTAATTCATGACTTAACTTCCTAAAGATTTAGGGAGTTTTTCTTTTTTCAAGAATAAGAATAGAGTTTTTTTTACTTAGAATTATATAAAAGGGGCAAGAAGTTTCTAATAAATTTTTGTCAACGCCGGCAAAGATTCTCTAGGTATTTGTTTAAATATTTTCATAGTTCTACTACTAAGGATATTTGTCGTTATAAAATGATTTGATTAGGGTTGGGGCCCATTTCGTTAGGAGTTAGCTGAATGAAGAAGACAATGGTCATTGATACGAGTGTGTTTATTTATGATCCTGAAGCCCTATCATCGTTTGAGAATACACGCATCATTATTCCTTTTACTGTAATTGAAGAGCTGGAGGCATTTGCTAAAGATCGTGATGAATCGGCAAAAAATGCTTCGCGCGCTTTGAGCAATATCCGTTTATTGCTTGAAAGGTCTGGTAGTCACGCTGAAGGCATTTCTTTACCTAATGGCAGTGAATTGCGTATAGAAGTATCTTCTATTGCTAATTTAGCTAATGATGAAAAACGTAGGAAACTTCTCACGTTAGAACTTCTTCAAGTGATCGCACAAAGAGAACCTATGGTTTTTGTTACGAAAAGTCTGGGACGTAGAGTGCGAGCAGAGGCCCTTGGAATAGAAGCCAGAGATTATGAAAATAAGAGATTTTCTTTTAGATCTCTGTATCGTGGTTATCGTGAGTTAACTGTATCAACATCTGATGTAGAGAACTTTTATACACATGGGTATTTAGATGTTCCTTTGGATATAACTCCATCACCTAATGAATATTTTTTCATTTCTGGAGGAGAAAATTATTTTGCCCTTGGTCGTTATCATGAAACTGAGGGAAGGATTGTTTCTTTAAGAGCCCTTCCAGATAAAATTTGGGGAATAAAACCTTTAAATAATGAACAAAAATGTGCGTTGGATCTTCTTTTAAGAGACGATATCAAGTTAGTTACCCTTATGGGACAAGCTGGGTCTGGGAAAACCGTATTAGCTTTAGCTGCAGCTATGTATCAGGTATTTGATAAGGGAAATTATAATAAGTTATTAGTAAGTCGTCCTATTATCCCTATGGGCAAGGATATTGGATTTCTTCCAGGTCTTAAGGAAGAAAAGCTTCTTCATTGGATGCAGCCTATCTATGATAATATGGAATTTCTTTTTAGTATTGGTGGGATGGGGGATTTTTCCGAAGTTTTACAGTCTTTAATTGAGGCTAAAAAATTAGAAATGGAAGCGCTCACATATATTCGTGGACGGTCTTTGCCAAAGGTGTTTATGATTATCGATGAAGCACAAAATCTTACTCCTCATGAAATTAAAACAATTATTTCTCGTGCAGGTAAGGGAACAAAAATTGTTTTAACTGGGGATCCTACGCAAATTGATAGTTTGTACTTTGATGAGAATTCCAATGGTCTTACTTACTTGGTAGGCAAGTTTCATCACTTATCTTTGTATGGCCACATGTTTCTGACGCGTACAGAGCGCTCTAAACTTGCTGCTGCTGCTGCAACTATTTTATAGTTGCATAGGTCCTAAGAAATCTTGGAGTTCCTCCTGTGCAGATTTTGGAGGCGGAACTGGTAGATTTACGAGATTAATATCTGCGCATGCCGGAGATATACACCCACAGACTTTATTGAAGTATCCAATAACTACGCGTATAACCTGAAGAATTGCTTGAAAAATAGCTGCAAAGCCTTTAATTCCAAAAATTTCCAACCAAGCATCTTTATGGATCTTGGGCACAGCTTCATTAATATCCACACAAGGTCCAATGGAGCATATTGTACTGTAACCTCCTGTTGGAATGAGCAAAACATTTTCAATATTTGAAATTCCTAATAAAGCACGCACTCCAGTAAAAGTACTGAAAATTGGTAAGTAGCTCAGAAACAATTCAAAACAGGAGCGGTATAGAGGATTTTGAAGCACGTATTCTTTATTCGTGTCAAAATAATGATCTAATTCACCAGTAGGAGTATGAGAATGATTTATTATTAAGACTGCGTGTTCTAAAATTCTCATGCTTTGTGCAAGTTTCTGCAATTGTTTGATTTATTTGGGAACTATAATGAAAAAGTAAGTTTTCGAATAGATGCTGATTGCAGTTACTGTGAAATTCAAGGGATTATTTATTTCTTTAGGTCAATAAACGTTTTGATTCCAGGCCTTTCTATAATTAGCAAAGTATGGAGGTGGAGAGACTCGAACTCTCGTCCTTAGTAAATTCCCTGCTAACTTCTACATGCTTAGTCCCTAGTAGTATTACATTGCATTTCCTCAGCTAAGAACATCTATGGAAACCAACGATTCTCAATAACCTCGAATAAACCCCCTTGAGAATTAGAGGAGGTAGATTCCAACCAGATAGATGACGGTACTTCACAAACCTCTGGTAAAGTCCATGAAGACCGGGTTATTTAGAGGTTATCTAAATAACAACTTTTGCTAATTATGCAGCTAATCTTTGCTCAGAGAGTTCAGAGAAACTGATAATTTCGCATTCAGCCTTAGGTTCGGCATTTATTGTTTTGTCGGCTTTTTAGGAGGCCAGCCAACGCCCTCCGCATGCGATTAACACTTCATTCCCAAGTCGAAACCTATACACCCCCGAAGTATATTGTAATCTTTCCTGTGCTTTTGTACAACTCAAGTATCTCTCTATTTTAAATGTTGTCAAGAGAAGGAAAATTTATCTCAAACTCTAGGGCAAGGTGGACGAAAACCAAGGAAATCTTTATTTTTAGAGTGATTTTATATCAACACACACTCAACGGCTACAGTATGCATATGGAAGGGGATGGCAGCAGGGAAAGTCTTGCTAGTAGAGAAGAAAGAATATTGAATTTTTGGAAAACCAAAGAAATTTTTCAAAAATCATTAAAAAATAGAGAGGGTAGAACCCTGTATTCTTTTTATGATGGCCCACCATTTGCTACAGGTCTACCTCATTACGGTCATCTTCTTGCCGGAACAATTAAAGATGTTGTTGGGCGTTTTGCTACTATGGATGGGTACTATGTTCCTAGAAGGTTTGGCTGGGATTGTCATGGTGTTCCTGTGGAGTATGAAGTAGAAAAATCTTTAAATCTTACCACTCCAGGGGCCATAGAAGATTTTGGTGTTGCTAAGTTTAATGAAGAGTGCAGAAAAATTGTTTTTCGTTATGTTGATGAATGGGAGCATTATATAAATCGCTTAGGCCGCTGGGTAGATTTTTCTGCTACGTGGAAAACTATGGATGCCTCATTTATGGAAAGCGTCTGGTGGGTGTTCCGTTCTCTTTATGATCAGGGGTTAGTTTACGAAGGTGTGAAGGTTGTACCCTTCTCTACGAAATTGGGCACACCTTTATCAAATTTTGAAGCAGGTCAAAATTACAAGGAGGTCGATGACCCTTCTGTAGTGATTAAGTTTGCTTTACGCGGGGATCCTGGGTCTTTATTGGTATGGACCACAACACCTTGGACGTTAGTGTCTAATATGGCAGTTGCTGTGGGTCCTGAAATCACCTACATACGTGTTGCTGATAAAGTTTCTGGCGAGCAATGGATTTTAGGGCAAGGATGTCTATCGCGGTGGTTTTCCGATCCCGATACATATGAAGTTATAGAAAGTTTCCCAGGAACAACATTGATTGGGAAAAGCTATGAGCCACCTTTTAACTTTTTTGAGCAGAAACGTTCGGAAGGAGCTTATAAAATTCTTCCTGGTTTGTTTGTGGAAGAGAGCGAGGGCACGGGAGTTGTGCATATGGCGCCTGCATTCGGTGAGGCGGATTTCTTTGTATGCAAAGAGCACCATGTTCCCATGGTCTGCCCTGTAGATAATCGCGGCTGTTTTACTGAAGAGATTCCTGAATATCAAGGACAATACGTTAAGAGTTGTGATAAGGGAATTATCAAGTCTTTAAAAAACCAAGGAAAGATTTTTTATCACGGTACTGTAGTGCATCGGTATCCTTTCTGCTGGAGAACAGATACACCATTGATTTATAAAACAGTGAATTCTTGGTTTATTTCTGTTGAGAAGATCAAAGATAAAATGTTGCAAGCGAATAAAAAAATCCATTGGGTTCCAGAACACATTAAAGAAGGACGTTTTGGCAAGTGGCTGGAAGGAGCCAGAGATTGGGCTATTAGTAGAAATCGTTATTGGGGAACGCCAATTCCTATTTGGAAAAGTAAGGATGGAGAAATCTTAGTTATAGGTTCTGTAGAAGAGCTTGAGGAGCTTACTGGAGAGAAGGTTTCGGATTTACATTGTCATTTTGTTGACCAATTAAAAATTGAAAAAGATGGGAAGTCATTTCATCGCGTGCCTTACGTATTCGACTGTTGGTTTGATTCAGGAGCTATGCCTTATGCACAGAATCATTATCCTTTTGAAAATCAAGAAGATACTGAATCTGGATTTCCCGCAGATTTTATTGCCGAAGGTTTAGATCAGACACGAGGATGGTTCTATACTTTAACTGTTATTTCAGCGGCTTTATTCGATCAGCCTGCGTTTAAGAATGCGATAGTTAATGGTATTGTTTTAGCTGAAGACGGCAATAAGATGTCGAAAAGGTTAAACAACTATCCGAGCCCTATGAGCATAATGAATACTTATGGTGCCGACGCTTTGCGGTTGTATTTATTGGATAGTGTTGTTGTTAAAGCAGAGGATTTGCGTTTTTCTGATAAAGGTGTTGAATCTATCCTTAAGCAAGTTCTATTACCTTTAACAAATGTATTATCATTTTTCAAAACCTATACAGATTTATACGGTTTTGATGCTAATAATTACGATAAAGAAGAAATTAGTTATAGTGAAATTGATAGATGGATTCTCTCTAATCTTTATACTGTTGTTGGTAAAGTTCGTGAGAGTATGAGCTCTTACAATTTGAATACCTCTGTGAATCCTTTTGTTACTTTTATTGATGATCTAACAAATTGGTATATTCGTCGTTGTCGTCGACGTTTTTGGGAATCAGCAGATACCCCAGATAGAAGAGCAGCTTTTGCGACACTCTATGAGGTGCTGGCTGTTTTCTGTAGAGTGATAGCTCCTTTTATTCCTTTCATCTCAGAAGATATATACCAGCAGATAAAAACAGAAAACTCTTTGGAGTCAGTACATCTTTGTGATTTCCCACACATTGACCTTGCTAAGGTATTTCCAGATTTAGAACAGCGTATGGGTGATGCTAGAGAGATTGTCGGGTTAGGGCATTCCTTAAGGAAAGAGCATAAGTTAAAAGTACGTCAACCTTTGGCTAATTTCTATATAGTGGGTCCTAAAGATCGTTTGGACCAGTTAGCTTCTTTTAAGCAGCTTATTTCAGAAGAGCTTAATGTCAAAAATATTGTATTTTATAAGGAAGCACCAAGTTTTGTAAAAACAACGGTGAAACCGAATTTTCGTTCTTTAGGTAGAAGAGTTGGAGGGAAGATCAAGGATATACAAAACGCTTTGGCTTCTCTTTCTCAAGCACAAATACAGCAGTTGTTAAAACAGCAATACATCTCTCTTAATTTAGGTTATGAAGAGATTATTTTAAATATGGATGATGTATTGATTTCCTGGGAAACCGATCCAGGTTATGTGGCTCGTAGTTCTTCGTTGTTTACTGTTGTTCTTGATTGTCAATTGACTGAGGATCTTATTGTTGAGGCGATTTCTCGAGAATTAGTGAATAAAATCAATACTATGCGTCGCAATCAGAAACTTCATGTTTCTGATCGTATTGTCTTGCGAATACAAACATCAGAAGATGTTAGAAAAGCGTTTTTACAATATGAAGATTATATTTGTGAGGAGACTTTAACTACTCAATTGGAATTTGCTGATATTCTTGAGGGAGAAGCATGGGACATTAACGGCCATCCTACAGTTATCGCAATCGAAGTAGTTACTAGACCACATTAAGCTCTAGATTTCTTACTGCATAGAGAAAAGAAGATCCTCTGTTAGGAGAGTCTTCTTTTTTATTTTTTCTTATTATTCTTGGGGAACAAACGATGGTGTCGTTGATAGCGAATGTACCCAAATATATAAACAAAGAATCCTAAAGCCAGACTATTGACTAGATATCCCGGAAGCGTAGTTGGTGCGGGAACATTTTTTAAACGTCCAAAATGTCCCAAAGGCCAGAAAATCCATAAAGGTGATCCTAAGAGGTTTTCTAAAGGCACAAAGCCGAACTCTCTACTATCAGCACTCATAGGGTAATTATCTCCTAAAACCAAAACGTGGCCCTCAGGAATTTGTATTCCGAAATTGTGAATAAACTCTGAGAATTGTTCTGGATCTTGAGGAGGGGGGCCTCTGTCAATAAAGCCTATATAAGGACGATCTTCTGCAGATGCTTCCTGTTTTGTTTTTTCAGATTCTACAAACTTTTGCAAAGCAGGATCATTTTTAATGAAAATAGGAGAGTCCATAACATAAAGATTCCCCTGGTTATAAAATGCATACCGGTTAGGCAAAGGATTGTATTTAGGATTTTTTGGGATGAAGAAAGAACTAAAATTAATGCCGCAGTTAAATAAATCAATTACTTGATTATCATTTAACTGCATTAAAGGATGCGTAGGTTTAAGTTTATAACGCATGCCTCCGAAACCTATTTTGTAAGCTTCTCCCTTTGAATATTCATAACAACCATCATCTACTCCGGGAAAAGGAAGACCATAGAGTTTAGCGGCTCCCTCTGAATCTGTTGCAAATGGTTGGTATTTACAAGCAACACCGTCAGAAATCACAAATCGCGATGTGGTTAGATTATTCCTAATCAGGTGAATATGTTCCTGGCGTAAGGGAAGAAGAGTTTTCATCGGTTGTATTGTAGGAACAATCTGATTGTTATAATGCTGAAGATTTGGTGTGGGATAGGAAACGTTTGGAGTATGAGATATCTCTAAATATGCCTGAGCTGTTGAATTAGGTAATGTATGACATAAGCTCGCTTGTTTATGTGTCAGAATGCGCACCATAGCATAGTTGCCTATACCAAAAAGATCCGCATAACTAACAGGAGAAGAGTGGTGTTTTTTTAATGCACTCGGAGTATCATTGTGCCAAACAGCTTTATGGAAAAATTTGCCGTAGGGACCCTCTTGAGGTAAGGAAAGTTTTCCACATGGTTGGTGCATTTGTTTAAAATAAGCGGTAGTTTTATTGTTATTTACGATCTCTACTGACCCATCAAAAGATATGTAAGGAACGTGATAGAGATGCTCTAGGCCAAAATCATTGGGGAAGTGAATAACAGAACCTTCTTTATCTAAGCCGTAAATTTTACCACCATAAAAATACAGGGTGTCGCCTGGCTTCCCCATACAGCGCTTAATATAACGTTTCTTCCCTGGAATGAATCCAAAGTACTTGGTGTCGGAGTTGGAAATTGGAAGATCACCAACAGTAAAGACTACCAGACCACCACGAGTAACAGCTTCAGGACGAAATCCCCAAGGTTTTTTCTTAAACGGAAAATGTAAGCCGAAAGTGGTTTTAGAAACAATCATACGGTCTTGTTCTAAAATAGTTGGACGCATTGATCCTGTAGGAACTTCATAAAGTTCAAACCAAAATTGGCGAATAAGAAACGCTGCTAAGGCAGCAAAAAGAATGGCTTTAGTAAGTTCCCATGATTTTTTTGCAAAAGAAGCGGGATAACGCTTGCTGAATTGCTGAGCTTGTCCTGCGAGTTGACTAGCCGCTTCCTGATCTTGTTGAAAAATGGCTTCTTCAAGTTGTTCTAATAACTTTTGTAGCTCTTGTTTAGAGTCGGGATCTTGAGCAAGTTTTTTACTTTTGAGTAATTTATATGTTGAGTGAAGTATCTGACGACTTTTATTTAAAGAAAACCGATCTTTCATGAAGATGCCTAGTGAAACCCTTAATTGCTTTCTGAGTTTGAATTTCTCCATAACATATGGAGGTTCGAAAAGGGAATTTCCCTAATCGGAATTGTGGCCATACTTAGCGCACCTAGAGTAGACGAAAGTCATACACACTTAATTTTAGTATTAAAATTAAAATGCGAATGTCTAACAAAAACCATGGTAGTCATTTTACTCTATTGGATTTTTCAATCAAAAATATTTTCTAGATAGGTTTAAGAATTTGCACTTTTCAAAGTTTAATCTATAGAAGACGTCTAGGCATTATTTTGGAAAGGGTTTTATATTTTCGGAATGCTGTAGGAATATGGAGATATAGCATTATGACCCACATCAATAGTTCGTAAGACAACCGAACCTTTGGGAGTTTCTATACTTGTCCATAGAGGGAAAACAGAGATTTCACAGGCTGTAAAATACATAAGAACGTTTTTCTCTGATAAAATAGAAGAATCTTTGGGCCAATGTGCATGCCAAGCTTGCACAGGCATTTTAACCGAACAATTTCCTTCTAGAGTAATTCTAGGGGACCATGGGTCGTTGTTTTTCCCTTGTGTTTTTATTAGATGCGCAGGAGCTTCGTTTAAAGAAAGTTGTACAAGCGTGGCAAACAAAGACAGATCATCTGTTTGGATCTGCTGCAGTTGTTGAGTCTTTAGATTTAAAGAGAAGATAAGCAAGTCTTGCTTTGACAGAGAAATTACAAAAACTCTTCTGGGCGAGTGTAGACTGCTAATTAAAGTTTTCCATGGGGTGTTTTTTAATAGGGTTTGGTCTTGTTGTGACAAATATGGGAATTCTGTCATTTCTATCCAAACAGTTTCTGCTGATATGGATTTCACAAATAAAAAAAACTTTTGTCCTCCCTTGCTAAAGACTGCATAATCTCCAGCTTGAGCAAGAAACAAATTTTTTTTTAGAGAATGGGGAGACTGAGAAAAAGCTGAACAAGGACAAAGGAAAATAACTAGAATGAAAAGTCTTTGAAATAGAGGAAATAAACGTGTTTTTTCTTGCTTTTTCATAAAGTATTACTGTACTCTTTTCTCTTAGTATTTCATGATGTTGTTACCCACATACCATAAGATGGTGATTTTGGAGTTGTCAATATGAAAAAGAACACTCATCCCAACTATCAACAAGTTTTATTTGTAGACTCTTCTACAGGATATAAATTTGTTTGCGGATCTACATATCAAAGCGATAAAACTGAAGTGTTTGAAGGGAAGGAGTACCCTGTATGTTACGTAAGCGTATCTTCAGCTTCACATCCTTTCTTTACAGGAAGTAAGAGACTAGTGGATGCTGAGGGTCGAGTAGACAAATTCTTAAAGCGTTACAGCAATGTAAAGCCCGCACAACCCTCCCTGGCTGCTGTTGAAGAAGAACCTACAGTTAAAGCTAAGAAAAAAGCTCCAATAAAGAGAAAGAAGTAATTTCCCTTTTAAGCTTCAAATGTTTTTGTAAACACGTTGTCATTTCCCCTGTGATAAGGGTGTATTGAGACGTGTTTTGTCATTTAATCCCCTATTTGGAAACACTCATAGTTATTCGATAAATAGAGTAATGAATTAGTAACCTTTTTTGTTTGCAGTGACGCATATTGACAAAATATGATAGAACTATGATCCAATTACCAATTTAAAAGTAAGCAAAGGCTTTATTTGCAGTGGGTTTGATCCGAGGATATAGCGGCTCTATAAGAATGTTTTCATTAAGGGATGGCCTACTTACATCAGGTAAATAATTTAAGAAATTAACTTAAGAACTTCTGGGCATGCGTAGCGGGAAGCATGTCAGGAACTCTTGATTGAGAAGTGATACATGCAAAAAAAGATTCTAGAGTATTTGAAACGTCTCGAGGAAGTGGAAGTTAAAATCTCTAATCCAGAGATTTTTGATAACCCTAAAGAGTATAGCCTCTTAAGTAAAGAGCACGCGCGGCTTTCTGAGTTAAAAAATACCTATGATAGGGTTGTGGCACAGGAAAAAGTTCTGAGTGATGATAAACAAGCTTTAGCTCAAGAAAAAGATCCTGAGATGATAGCTATGCTAGAAGAGGGAATTCAATCGGGGAAGGCTGAGGTTGAGAAACTTTATAAAATTTTAGAGAATTTATTAGTCCCCCCTGATCCAGATGACGATTTGAATGTCATTATGGAATTACGTGCAGGTACAGGAGGAGACGAAGCCGCACTATTTGTAGGGGACTGCGTAAGAATGTATCACCTATATGCGTCTGCTAAAGGATGGAAATATGAAGTGCTTTCCGCTTCCGAATCAGATGTCGGTGGATATAAGGAATACGTGATGGGTATTTCAGGAACTGGAGTTAAGCGTTTACTTCAGTATGAAGCAGGAACACACCGTGTTCAAAGAGTCCCTGAAACTGAAACTCAAGGTCGTGTGCATACTTCTGCAATTACTGTTGCTGTATTGCCAGAGCCTGCTGAAGATGATGAAGAAGTTTTTATCGATGAAAAAGATTTAAAAATCGATACTTTTAGAGCTTCGGGAGCTGGAGGACAGCACGTAAATGTCACGGATTCTGCAGTTAGAATCACCCACCTTCCCACAGGCGTTGTTGTTACTTGCCAGGATGAACGCAGTCAGCATAAGAATAAAGCTAAGGCTATGCGTATTTTGAAGGCACGTATACGTGATGCAGAAATGCAGCGTCGTCATAAAGAAGCGTCGGCTATGCGGTCGGCCCAAGTGGGTAGTGGAGATCGATCAGAAAGAATTCGTACTTATAATTTCTCACAAAATCGCGTGACAGATCATAGAATAGGACTGACGCTTTATAGCTTAGATAAAGTTATGGAAGGCGATTTGGATACTATTACCTCAGCTTTGGTTAGCCAAGCTTATCACCAGCTTTTGCAAAATGGAAACGAAGAGAATTCTTAAAGAAGCTGCTGCTTATTTGGAATATCGTGGCGTAGTTTTCTCAAATAGAGAAGCCGTTGATATTTTGATGGATTTGCTTGGAATAACTTCAAGAGCTCAAATACTATCCGTGCGTTTGAATTCTGATACTCTAAACATGTATTGGATGCGTATTCAGAAAAGAGCAGAACGTGTCCCAACAGCATATATTCATGGTAGTGTACGTTTTTTAGAACTAGATCTAGAAGTAGATTCTCGGGTGCTGATCCCTAGAATGGAAACAGAGTTGCTCGCTGAGAAAATTATACAATATTTAACACAGCATTCTCATATCCAAACATTTTATGATGTGTGTTGTGGTAGTGGGTGTTTGGGATTATCTATAAAAAAATATTGTCCAAATGTTAAAGTAATTCTTTCAGATATTTGCCCAAAAGCCGTAGCTGTAACTAAAATAAATGCTTCTAAAAATAATCTAAAAGTAGACGTTCTTGAAGGGGACTTATTTGCCCCCTTTTCTTGTCCAGCTGATGCTTTTGTCTGTAATCCTCCTTACCTTTCTTTTGATGAAATTATGCGAACAGATCCAGAAGTTCGTTGTCATGAGCCCTGGAAAGCTTTGGTGGGAGGCAGTTCGGGATTTGAGTTTTATGAAAGAATAGCTCGGGATTTAGACGCTATTTTATGTCCCGGAGGTGTAGGTTGGCTGGAAATTGGTTATAGTCAAGGAGAGGTGGTAAAAAGAATTTTTGCAAATCATGGTGTGTGTGGTTCCATACACCAAGATCTCTCAGCATGCGATAGGATTTTTTTTCTTGAAAATCATGCAAGTGATACTGTATTCTCATGAGATTATTCTTGATTTTTGCTCAGTAGATGATCAGTTCTTTATCGCAAAAACTATCCTCAATTTTTTCTTCTCTGGTTGCCTCACGTAGAATTACTGAAGAAAATATCTCTGAAGCGATCCGGGAAGTCCGGTTGGCGTTGTTGGACGCTGATGTGAATTATCATGTGGTTAAAAGTTTTATTTCCAAGGTAAAGGAAAAAGTTCTTGGAGAGGAAGTCTGGAAACACGTTTCTCCCGGACAACAGTTCATACGTTATTTACACGAGGAACTGACAGAATTACTGGGTGATAAAACTGATTTAAATACTTTTGGGAATCCTGGGGTAATTTTACTTTGTGGCTTACAAGGAACAGGGAAAACTACGACCTGCGCTAAGCTCGCAGCTTATGTTTTAGAGGAACGCAAAGCAAAGAAAGTACTTGTTGTTCCCTGCGATTTGAAACGCTTTGCAGCGGTAGAACAATTGAGAAACTTAATTTCAAAAACCAAAGCTGAGCTTTACAATAGCGAAGAACAAGATCCTGTAAAAGTAGTTTCTCAGGCTTTAGATTACGCTAAACAGGAAGGGCATGATCTTGTTTTGATTGATACAGCAGGTCGTTTGCATGTTGATGAAGTATTAATGGAAGAATTAGCCTCCATACAAAAAGTATCCCATGCATGTGAAAGGCTTTTTGTTATGAATTTAGCGATGGGGCAGGACGCTGTTTCTACAGCAAAAGCCTTTGATAATTATTTAGACTTGACTGGAGTTATTATCTCCATGACAGACGGTGATGCTCGCGCCGGTGCCGTATTATCTATGAAAAGTTTATTAGGGAAACCAATAAAATTTGAGGGGTGCGGCGAGAAAATACAAGATCTTCGACCTTTTAATGCAGAATCGATGGCGGATCGCATTTTAGGTATGGGAGATACTGTGCATTTTGTGCAAAAAATGCGTGAATGTATTTCTGAAGAAGAAGACGAAGAACTCGGGAAGAAGTTAATAGAATCGACCTTTACTTATGAAGATTATTATAAGCAGATTAAGGCGTTTCGACGAATGGGTCCACTTAGAAAACTTGTGGGAATGATGCCAAGTTTAGGTGGTGCTAAACCTAGCGATAAAGAGATAGCGGATTCCGAAGAGCATATGAAAAAAACAGAAGCGATCATTCTTTCTATGACTCCTCAAGAGAGACAAGAAAAAGTAGAGTTAGATATGAGTCGCATGAAAAGAATAGCATCTGGTTGTGGGTTGACTTTAGGTGATGTGAATCAATTCCGGAAGCGTATGATGCAATCTAAAAAGTTTTTTAAAAATATGAGTAAAGAGAGAATAGAACAAATGAAAAAGAAAATGTCTGGAGGAAACCTGTGGCGTTAAAAATTCGTTTACGACAACAAGGGCGAAGAAATCACGTAGTCTATAGACTAGTACTTGCTGACGTTGAGTCTCCTCGTGATGGTAGGTATATCGAATTATTGGGTTGGTACGATCCTCACAGTACAGTTAATTATCAATTGAAAAGCGACCGAATCTTTCACTGGTTAAATCAGGGGGCAGAACTTACAGAGAAGGCTGCTGTTTTGATTAAGCAAGGAGCTCCTGGAGTTTATTGTGAATTAATGGCTAAGAAAATGGCTCGTAAAGCTGCCTTATGCCAAAAACGCCGTGCTTATCGTCAGCGTCGTTCTTTAAAAAGAGCTGAAGTAACACAAAGTGTCGTCAAGTAATTTTTTAGGCTTGGGATGGAGATTGATATACTTTCTTTATTCCCAGAGTATTTTGATAGTCCTTTGCGCTCTAGTATTTTAGGGAGGGCTATTAAGAGAGGGCTGTTAAAAATCCAATCCAGGGATATACGAGAGTTTGGATTGGGTAAGTGGCAGCAGGTGGATGATGCTCCTTTTAATAATGATGGGATGCTTCTTATGGCTGAGCCTGTAGTGAGGGCAATAAGGCATGTTAAAAGAAGTGATTCGAAGGTGGTGTATCTTTCTCCTCAAGGAAAGCTTTTAACAGCAAAAAAGAGCCGGGAATTAGCAAAATGCTCTCATTTGATATTCTTATGCGGGCATTACGAAGGTGTTGACGAAAGAGCCTTAGAAAGTGAAGTTGATGAAGAGATAAGTATAGGGGATTACGTTTTAACTAATGGCGGCATCGCGGCTTTAGTTGTAATTGATGCTTTATCTCGCTTTATTCCCGGAGTGTTAGGGAATCAGGGGAGTGCGGATAAGGACTCTATGGAAAACGGGTTATTAGAGGGGCCCCAATATACACGTCCTCGAATATTTGAAGGGCGAGAGGTTCCTGAAGTGCTTCTTCATGGGGATCACCAAGCGATTTCCCAGTGGAGAAAACAAATAAGTTTAGATAGAACCAGAGAAAGACGTCCTGATCTATATATCCGTTATCTTTATGATCTGGGAAATAGGGAAGTAACTCAGCAGGAAGCTGATCCCAAACAGTCTATGCTAGAAGGGGAAAGTGCGGTAATTTTAGAGGTTGAAGATCTCAACCGGTCGCGAAAATTTTACTCTAAGATGTTTAGATTAAATCAACCTGTCAATGATAGACTACATATTCCTGGAAAGACGCAAATGACAATACATTTGCAAGAGGTGGGGTTAAAAAATAAAAATACAGTCCTTTTATCGCTTCGATTAGATTGTAAAGATGATTTTTTTAGTTTTTTAGGACGATGGAAAATGCTTGGAGGCACTCTAGAACAAACTGACGATCGTGGAGCGGTGAGATTAGTTCGTGATTTTGACGGCCATTTATGGGCTATCTCTTGCAAACAGGCAGAATAGAAATAGAGAATGTAGGTGAAGTATATGGGGAACTTAATAAAGGAATTGCAAGAAGAACAACTTCGAAAAGAAATTTTTACAAATTTTTGTGTTGGGGATACCATTCGTGTAGCTACAAAAATTGTAGATGGTGGTAAAGAACGAACACAGACATTTCAGGGTACAGTTATGGCTCGTAAGGGTGGAGGAGCAGGAGAAGTGATTTCTTTGCACCGGGTAGCTTATGGAGAAGGCATGGAAAAAAGTTTTTTACTTCATAGTCCTAAGATTGTTGGCATTGAAGTAGTGAAACGCGGTAAGGTTTCTCGAGCTCGTCTGTACTACTTGAAGGGTAAAACTGGTAAAGCTGCTAAAGTTAAAGAGTATATTGGTCCTAGATCTTCAAAGAAATAGTTGTAACTAGTGCATTTAGCTGATTTCTGATTTTATTTAAGATACACCGATCTATGAACATGCTAGCTATGGATGCAGAACAGCTCTTTCTATCTAAAACTATCTTCGAAGAAGAAGTTTTCCATGAAGGTTTTTCTCTCATAGCTGGGATAGATGAAGTTGGTAGAGGCCCTCTAGCTGGACCTGTGGTTGCAGGAGCTTGTATTCTTCCTCGAGGCAAGGTGTTTGCCGGAGTGAACGATAGCAAAAAGCTAACGCCTAAAGAAAGAGGCAAAATTCGCGATATTCTTGTGAATGATCCTGAGGTATATTATGGGCTTGGAGTTGTCTCTGTAGAAAGAATAGATGAGATTAACATCCTTGAAGCAACCAAGGAAGCCATGGCAGGAGCTATAGCTAATTTACCTATTCATCCCGATTTTCTTCTAGTGGATGGTTTGCATCTACCCCATAAGATTCCGTGTAAGAAGATTATTAAAGGAGATTCTAAGTCTGCATCTATAGCTGCGGCATCGATTATAGCTAAAGAATATAGAGATGATATAATGCGGGAGCTTCATCAGCTTTATCCTCATTATGGTTTTGACAAGCATAAAGGATATGGTACAGCCGCTCATTTAGCGGCATTGAAGGCTTTTGGCCCTTGTGATTGTCATAGAAAGAGTTTTTCTCCTGTAAGGCAGGTATTCTAATATTTTATGAAAGATAAAGTTCGTGTTCCTTTTTCTCCCGATCATCCCCTGTGCGTACCGAAATTATTTACTATTAGTGCTCCTGCTGGAGCTGGGAAAACGACGCTAGTACGTATGTTAGCTCGAGAATTTCCAGATTCTTTTCAGAAGACTTTATCACTTACAACACGGGCACCTCGTCCTGAAGAAGTTCCTGGAGTAGATTATCAGTTTGTTTCTCAAGAGGAGTTTCAACGACGCTTAGACAATGATGATTTTCTTGAGTGGGTAGCACTTTTTGGAGAGTATTACGGAACGAGTCGTTTAGGGATTGATGAAATTTGGAAATCTGGGAGACACGCGGTTGCAGTCATTGACGTGGAAGGAGCTTTGGTCTTACAGAGTAAAATTTCTACGGTGAAGATTTTTATTTCTGCGCCATCTCAGGAAGAGCTAGAAAGGCGTCTAAAACAAAGAGGATCAGAACGAGATACTCAAAGACAAGAGCGGTTGCAGCACAGTCTTATTGAACAAGCTGCGGCTAATAAATTTGAATACGTCATTATCAATGATGATTTGGAGAAATCTTACGAGGTTTTGAAAAGTATTTTTATAGCAGAAGAACATAGGAACGTATTATGACTAACAAAGATCGTTTAACCAATGAAAAGTTAAACCAGTTGTTTGACAGCCCGTTTAATTTAGTTAATTACGCGATTAAACAGGCAAAAATTAGGATAGCAAAAGGTGATGTGCGTTCTTCTAATGCTGCTATTGAAGCTTTAGTTTTATTAGAAAAAGAAGGCGTACAGGCTGATTATATAGAAGAAGATACAGAACATGTTTCTACTCCAACTACTGAAAAAAAACGAGAAGGTGGTACTTCAGGAAGAAGAAAGGATCCTTCCGCTTATACATGGAGTGACGTGAAATAATGCCTTCGCGTGTCTTAATTACCTCGGCATTACCTTATGCGAATGGACCTCTGCACTTTGGACATATAGCTGGAGCGTACTTACCTGCAGATGTCTATGCTAGATTTCGTAGATTGTTAGGGGATGATGTTCTTTATATTTGTGGTTCTGACGAGTACGGAATAGCGATCACATTGAATGCAGAACGCGCAGGTATGGGATACCAAGAGTACGTGAATATGTATCATAAGATACATAAGGATACTTTTGATAAGTTAGGGATTTCGATAGATTTCTTCTCGCGTACTACAAACCCTTTTCATAAAGGGCTGGTCCAGGATTTTTATATAGAATTGAAATCCAAAGGTCTTATCGAAAATCAAATCTCTCTTCAGTTATATTCTGAAGAAGAGGACCGTTTTCTTGCTGATCGTTACGTAGAGGGTACATGTCCTAAATGTGGATTTGATGGAGCTCGTGGTGATGAGTGCCAAAAATGTGGAGCTGACTATGAGGCTACAGATTTAGTTAATCCGCGCTCTAAATTATCAGGATCTCAACTTGTTCTTAAAGAAACTGAACATGCGTTTCTGCATTTAGAACGTATGGTGGAACCTTTATTGGCATATATAGATACGTGTTATTTACCAGAGCATGTTCGTAAGTTTGTTACAGATTATATAAAAAATTTACGCCCACGCGCGATTACCAGAGATTTATCTTGGGGAATTCCCGTTCCGCATTTTCCTAACAAGGTATTTTATGTATGGTTTGATGCTCCAATTGGATATATTAGCGGAACTATGGATTGGGCTGCATCTCTGAATAATCCTGATGCTTGGAAAGATTTTTGGTTGGAAGACTCTACAGAGTATGTGCAGTTTATAGGCAAGGATAATATTCCTTTTCATGCGGCAATATTTCCAGCTATGGAATTAGGTCAGAGTATTCCCTACAAAAAGATGGATGCATTAGTGTCTTCTGAGTTTTATCTGCTTGAAGGCTACCAGTTTAGTAAGTCTGAAGGGAATTATGTAGATATAGATGCTTTTTTGGATACGTATTCTCTTGATAAACTACGTTATGTTTTAGCAGCAACAGCTCCAGAGACCTCTGACAGCGAATTTACCTTTATAGATTTTAAAACTCGATGTAATTCCGAGCTTGTAGGCAAGTTCGGGAATTTTATTAATCGAGTTCTTGCATTTGCTGAGAAAAATGGATTTAAGGAATTAGCGTATTCAACAAATCTTTTAGAAGATCAAGACAGACATTTCTTAGATCATGCACAGCAGATAGTTCGGGATGCTTGGGAGTACTATAGTAAGTACAGCTTACGTAAGGCATGCTGTGCAATTATGGAGTTAGCAGCATTAGGAAATGTGTACTTTAATGATCAGGCGCCGTGGAAGCTGCTGAAAGAAGGTTTCACCCATCGTGTAGAGGCCATACTCTTTTGTGCATGTTACTGTCAAAAGTTATTGGCATTGATTTCTTATCCCATCATTCCAGGAACAGCTTGGGAAATATGGCGTATGCTTTCTCCAAAATCTTTAAACCTGGAGAGTTTGGATAAAGATCGAGTTATGAACCTTTGGAATATAGAGTTTTTGAATTTTTCTGAAGAGGTATTTTCCTTAACAACCCCTCAGTTATTATTTACGATCGTGGACTAGTCTATTTTTATTTAATGATGATGTGCCTTATTGGGGTGAGTAAGTTGTTCAAGAGCTTGCAAGAGTCCCGTACAGCGGTGCTGTACCTTATCATTTCTTGTGGCTATAGCAATAGCTTTTTTCGTTCCGACTAAGACTACGAGTTGTTTCCCTCTAGTGATGGCTGTGTAGAGCAGATTCCTGTAAAGCATCATAAAATGAGAAGTGTGTATAGGTAGGATAATACACGGACTTTCACTTCCTTGGTATTTATGTACTGAGGTAGCATAGGCTAAAACCAGATCATCAAGCTCTGAGAAAGAATAGACGACATACTTGCCTTCCATATTTACTACAACGCGTTTATTTTCAAAGTTAATCATAGAGATATAACCAATATCTCCATTAAATATTTCTTTATTGTAGTTGTTTCGGATTTGCATGACCTTATCTCCTACAGCATAGGAATGAAATCTCCCGTGGAGAGTTGCCTGCTTAGGATTTAAAGCTGATTTTAGGACTCTATTAAGATTATGAATTCCTAAAACACCCTTTTTCATTGGGGCAAGAATTTGAATATCTTTGGGATAGATATGGTATTTCTTGGGGATGAACTGTGTCACTAGATGGACAATATGGTCTACAGCTTGTTGAGGATCTTCTTTTTGGAAAAATAGGAAATCTTTCCGGCCAGATTCAGAATATAAGATAGGGAACTCACCTTCCTTGACTTTATGGGCATTGATAATGATATTTGAATCGTGGACTTGACGGAAAATCTTATTTAGCTCAGTCACGGTAATTTTTTTAGAATTGATAATATCTTTTAGGATATTTCCAGGCCCAATACTAGGAAGTTGATGTACATCTCCAATGAATATCACGATCACATGATCAGGAAGAGCTTTTAAGAAATGATATAAAAGATAGGTATCCATCATTCCAGATTCATCGACAATGATAAGATCGCAATCTATAGGGTTGTCGTAGTTCTTACGAAAAGACCGTGTTTTAAAATCATATTGTAACAGTGCGTGGATAGTTACTGAGTGTTTTCCAGTAATTTCTGTCATGCGTTTTGCAGCTTTCCCTGTAGGAGCTGCTAAAATGATTTTATAAGTAACTTGCTCAAATATCTTGAGTATAGCCTTAGTGATGGTACTTTTTCCTGTTCCTGGTCCTCCAGTAATAATATGAATTTTTTCCGAAAAACACGCACGAATAGCTTCTTTCTGGTTTTGTTCTAAATGTATACTTAAATTTTCCTCAACCCATTGAATGGCTTTGTTGCTATCTATAGGGCGGATTTTTCTTGAGGAAAATAAAATGCGTTTTAAATCAGAAACTACTGTTTTTTCTGCTAGGTAAATATGCTTTACCCACACGTAGGGTGTGTTTTCTAACTCTTGGATGTGAAGAAGATTTTTCTCTTGCATGATGTACACTTGAGAAATGATTTCTTCAATTCGTATGAGTTTTTCTGGAATATCTTGATTTAGTAGTTTCTCTACTGACTGAGCAAGACTTTGTAAGGGGTAGCAAGTATGACCATCTTCTTGGAGTTCTTCCAGAGAATATTGTATTCCGGCACATAATCGGCTTTGCGAGTTTAAAGGTACGCCAAGACGTGTTGCTATAAGATCAGCAGTTTTAAATCCGATACCTTCCATTTCTCTAGCAAGAAGAAAAGGATCCTCACATATTTTTTCTATAGAGTTCTCTTTATACTTTTTATAGATTCTTACGCCGTAATGAATAGCAATGTTGTATTGTTGTAGGAATAGTAATGTAGTCCTAAGATTTTTTTGTTCGCGTAGTTGTTCGCAGAGACTATCACAGCGTGTTTGACTAATCCCTGGGATTTCTATTAATCTTTCGGGTTGATTATCGAGGATATCTGCGGTGTCATTTCGGAATTTCTCGATGATTTTTTCTGTGATTTTTGGTCCAATGCCTTTGATAAGTTTAGAGGTAAGGTAGTTGATTATCCCGCGATTATCCCGCATTTCTTGAGAATCACAACTATATACTTGGAAGTACTTCCCTAGGTTGGGATTTTCTGACCACTTGCCGTATAAATGTAGTTGCATACCCAGCTGTAAAAAAGAATCGGGGAATTGTCCTTTGATAACGATCATGGTACCCTTATAGGGTATTCTCATGCGTGCAGCAGTTTCCTTTGAATCATGATCTTCAAAAAGCACGCTTTCTAATTTTCCGGAAATTTTCTCCATAGAATTCTTAAATCTAATTTCGAGGGGTGGGTGTCCCAGGAGAATGAACTGACATATTCCCACAGTTATATTTTATGGAATTTGGGGATGTAACTTTTTTCAAGTTGCTTGCCTCCTGGGGAACGCTAGTTACCCTTCTCCAATATTTTTATCTATAGGAGATGCGAAAACTCTCTGGTATTTAAGCGTAACAACAGAAGACACCTATACACTAGTATTTCCAATGTGTCCATAAGAACACTTATACAGTTTTTTTCTCACCCAGAATCCGCATGATGAAGTTTTGTTTTACACTTTCAAACGCGAGGTTGTGATTTAATCTTCATCAAGTTTTGTTGATTAAGATAGTAAGGTGAGTTTAGCTGAAGATAAATTTTTTATTCGATGAGTATTTTTGAAGATTTGCTTTTACTTTTAGAAGCAGAAAAGACTTCTTGCCTTACAAAATTTTTATCATAAGAAAGTATATTACGCAGAATGAGTATAAAATTTGATTAATCAACAAAGGGAAGTACTTTGTTGTTTTCTGCTTCTTTTTGATTTGTTTTTCTTCCGAACAGAATCAAGCAGACTAAGCTTCCTCCTAACATGAGAAAAATCCCGATCCCTTCCTGTAAGGAGGGGAGGCTCCTTTCGTAAAGATAGGATAAAATTAAACCAAAAATGGGTTCGAAGATCAATATGGCTCCTAAAAGAGCGGGGGATAGATGAAGGCTTGCCTTATTCCATGATAGAATGGCTCGAGATGAGGACAATATCCCCATGGCCGAACATAGAATGATAAAGAGCAACCGTTCTGATATAGGAGTGTGTGTAATGAAATTATGAGCTATATGTGTAATGTTTAGACAATCAAAAATGACAATCAAAGGCAGACAGATAACCAATGAAGCTACTCCCAACATGGCGCACCATAATTCTGGGGAAATATTAGGATTTTTTAGCAGAAAGTCATAATTGCAAATAATGTAAGCAACCCAGATTCCTGTGGAGAAGATGACACAGGCAAGGCCTAGGAAATAATGTAGTGGGTTTGTAGCTGTTGTGGCATGAAACTCTGAGAGGTTGGTTAGCACGACTCCTAAGAATATCACACAACTAATAGCAGAGAGTAGGGTATAGGAAAGCTCTTTTTTCTTTATATTTGAATGGAAGAGAACGGCTATGGGTGCTAAGCCGGCGATAATAATGGTTATTGCGGCTCCTACATAACGGATAGCTAGGGCTATGCCAAAATAGTACACTAAATTGACAAGGAAAGCCCAGAGGAAGCTTTGCCCCCAAATATTCAAAGTGATATTTTTAAAGATATTTTGTCGTTTCCATAGAACGGGTAACAAAGAAAAAATCCCAAAAATGGTATAACGGGTTAAGACAATATCAAGTTCTTGAAAAGATTCTAACAAATTAGGAATGACAAACACAATTCCCCAGTAAAGGCACGCCAAAAGACTGTGGAATAGCCCTAGAGCGAAATTACGCGATTGTTTTGTTTGAGAATCGTTAACAAACATAAGTGTCTTTGAAAAAATAACGTAGTTTTATAGGAAATAAAATAAATATTTTACCAGAAGTAACATTTTAATGGATTAAACACTTTATAATATTTGAGTGATTCTAATCCAAGTACTAATCCTTAGTTTATTTGTTATGAGAACAAAAATACTCGTTTACTCTGATGAGGGCGTCTCTCCTTATTATTTACGTCATCTGATGCGCTGGTTAAAAAATAGCCTCTCTACTGAAGAAAACCTAGAAATTTGTCGTGTAAACGGGAACTTTCTTCTTTATGATCCTTTATGGGAACTCTCTGCGAGATTGTTAGTTGTCCCTGGGGGTGCAGATCGTCCTTATCATAAGATCCTTCATGGTTTAGGAACAGCAAGAATTGATAATTATATTCGTGAAGGGGGCGGTTATTTGGGGATTTGTGCAGGAGCCTATTTTGCATGTAAGAGCTTGAGTTTTAATGAACCTGATGCTTCTCTTTATGAAGCAGATAGAGGATTGGGTTTTTTCCCTGGCAGAGCTGTAGGCCCGGCTTACGGTAACGTATTTTCTTATACCAGTCCAATAGGTGTTCGTGCTTCTCCCCTACTTTTCTCTAATTTTTCTATGCGTGGGTGGGCTTTATTTAATGGTGGCCCCTATTTTGAACACGCGGATACGTACCAAGAAATTTGTGTGGAAGCACGTTATGAAGATCTCCCTAATCAACCTGCCGCGATTATTTCCCGACGTTTAGAAAAAGGTTTGGTTGTTCTTTCTGGATTGCATATAGAGTATCTTCCTGAGTGCTGTCACATGTCAGAGGAGAATGTTGTAAAGGCGCGTGAGCTTTTATTAGCAGATACTTCAGTTTTGAATCAGTATCGTACATCTCTTTTGTCACGCTTACTTAATAATCAAACATTGGCCACTGTGTGACTCAAAGTTGTTAATCCGTATTGTCCTGAGATTGTCTAGGATTTGTTTCCCTACAGAGGCTGATGAGATCATTAATTTCAGGCTGCGTTAGGTTGGCTACGATCATGAATTGTGTTTCCATGAAGCGCTCCCGATTCAGATTGAACATGGAGTTTTCTCGGCTTCCTTGAGGGTGAGAAAGGAGGCCAAATGGAGATGATTCTCTTGGGAATGATGTTGTGTCTTTTGTTACAAATATTTTCCAATAGTCTTCTGGAGATAGAATATAGACAGAAGTGTGATTTGGATCTAAAGGTATGTCGCGTTCTAAACTCTGATCAACTAAGAATTCTTGCGTTGCATCAAAATTGTGGGTGGGAATGCTTCTTGTATTTTCCGTAGAAGTCGTGTGTGAATCTCGTGTATTAAATATCGTTTGCAGATGTAGTTGACCGTAGGGAGATGCATACTTGTCTGCTGTAGGTGTAGAAGCTTCTCTAGATTTATAAGTAAAAAATGTAGAGCTCTGTTTGTGTGCTGGGGCTTGGGGAGGAGGAGTCTCTGCTGTTCTGATTCGACGAACAGCGTGTGTTTGGGGAGTTTGTGTATAACGCATTTGTTCAATGGCGCAGAGTAAAGCAAGAATTTCCAATTGACGGGCTCTGTGGTCAGGATAGGCAGATTGCAATAACTGTAGTGTGATTATTTTGTTGTGAGTAACAGAGCTGTTTAAAGCTACATAGTAGTTTATGAAGAAAGTTTTAAAAATTTCATAAAGAACTGAATCAGCATTTTCCGTGCTATTTGGATTGGTACCTTCATCGATTGTGAAGAAATTTGGAATAATAGGAAGTACATAAGCTAGATTTCGCAACTGTGTTCTTATGACTCGATTGCTGTTAATTTCTTCGGGTAAATCGGTTTGAAGAACTTGATGTATGTAACAGCGTTGTGGTTGTTGGGTAATGAAAGTCACTGATTCAAGTTCGTCAAAATTACATTCCGTAAGGACAAGACAAAACCCTATGTAATCTTTAGAGAGGATAACATGTCCGTTTTGCTTGTCGACAACGTTCCATGAAGAGAGGGCGCTTTGTAGCAAAAATAGTGGATTTTTTAAGAAAACACGCTGCCATTCATCTTTATCTGTAATGAAATCGTTAGCTTTAACATGTGTGATGTATTCTATTGTGGCTAAACCTGATTCTCTAGACAGCCTTTGTTGTAATTCATCAAATACTGCTTCTGATAGTTGAGGAACTGTGGAGATTTCGGGTAAATTGGTAGCCTCGGGTTGCGACTCATCATTTGTCAGTTCTAAAATGCGTGTTTTCTTACTATGGATGTGAAAAACAATTTGCAAGAAGCATAAGATAGCAAGGATAGTTGAGACTAATACTGTTGCGATTACAAGGATTTGCGGCGAACAAGTTAAACTTAGAGAGGTAATTACAGCCGTAGAAAAAATTGCAGTTATGCTGATAAGAACACCCAAGGCAGAGGAAGAGATAGGACACTTACCAGGAAGGAAAAAACTTCCCTGCAACCCATTTTCAGAAATCCTTTGGGGGGGGGGGGGGGACACATTACAGGCCACAGACCTCTTATTTCCTCTCTATGTCATGCGAACCTTAATAAAGAAAAAACTCCGGAGGATGGGTTCGAACCAACGACCAATGGATTAACAGTCCACTGCTCTACCGCTGAGCTACTCCGGAACACTAAAAGAAGACAATTCTAAGTGAAATAGCAAAAAAGTCAATAGGTTTTCTATATAAATATGTTTTTGAGTTGGAATGAGGTAAATTTGAGCAGTTAGAAGTAATGGGAAAAGGCTAAGAGTTTTATTGTTTTTTCATTTTTAATGAAAGAAGAGTTCTCTGACAAACTCGACGATTTCGTCAGTGGACTTTTTTGATGTTGTTGTGGTTTCGTATTCTTCTTTTTGTGTGAAGATGGGGTAGGCAGAGATGAAGTAGTTATGTGATTGCTCAGATAGAGTTTTGACAATATCTCCGGGGATATTTACGTGGTAGAGACTTTCTTCCACTGCTAGATAAAGAATAGAGGTGAGTGCTGTAGCTAGGTTAGGAAGCGAGTTATGTTTACTAATGTTGCTATGGAATTCCATGGAGGGCACAGCAAGATAGGGGATGTCTTTGTTGTTTGATTTTATGCCATGAATGCGGGTATTCATGAACAAACAGCGTTTGATAAGCACAGGAATATCATCAAGTCTTGATGAGAAGGAGTATGACGAAGATAGAGCGTGATTTTCTTGGGCTTCTGGAGTGAAGTTTTTCCATAACAATGACCAGTTTGTTTTTGAAGATTGGCTATCATATGGAAGTATAGTGAAGTTTGCTCCGTGGATTAGAAGATCTGATATTTCTATTTTTTTCGATAAAAGCATAGAAATAAGAGAGAAGCGGAGGTTTACATATTCGATTTCCATGGCATAGGGGAAACGTTCCGATGGCATGGGGTTATGAATACATAAGTAACGGATTTTCATTCCTGAAGTTCTAGGGGAGACTCTTCCTATAGTTACTTGTGTATGTAATTTTGCAGATAACCAGTGCTCGACAATGCTTTCTTTACGAATCCAGAAGTAGGCAGCAATGCAGAATGCTAACAAAAATAAATTCTTTAAAAGTTTAAGCATGCATGATGAGATTGTGTTTATCTTAGTTTCTAACATAGATGAAGAAAGAAATATTACAAAATGAAAAAGGTCTCCCTTCTTCTTGAGATAGATGAAGGGAGACCTTGTAAGAATAGAGAAAAAGTTCTCTATATAGTGGATTAATAATCCATTCCTGCACCTGGCATTGCTGGAACAGAAGAGGATTTTTCTTCAGGAATATCAGCAATTAAAGCTTCTGTTGTTAATAGAAGGCCAGCTACAGAAGCTGCACTTTCTAAAGCACAACGTGTTACTTTAGTTGGGTCGAGAATTCCTGCTTCAATCATATCAGTGTAAGCATCGCGCAAAGCATCGTAGCCTTCGTTAGAAGAGCGAGCAAGCACTTGCTGGCAGATGATAGCACCTTCTTTACCAGCATTTGCTGCGATTTGTTTTAAAGGAGCGGATAGTGCTTTAAGAACAATACGTGCTCCGATTTGCTCATCTTCATTTGTAAGAACTGGAATGAAAGCTTCTAAAGTAGGGATACAACGCACTAAAGCTGTACCTCCGCCTGGCAAGATTCCTTCTTCAACTGCAGCAAGAGTTGCGTGTTGAGCGTCATCTACCCTGTCTTTTTTCTCTTTCATTTCAATTTCTGTAGCGGCTCCTACACGGATTACAGCTACGCCTCCAGAAAGTTTTGCTAACCGTTCTTGGAGTTTTTCTTTATCATAATCAGAAGAGCTGTCTTCGATTTGTTTTTTGATGTTTTCGCATCGAGCTTCGATATCTTCTTTGTTTCCTAGACCTTCAACAATTGTTGTGTCTTCTTTAGAAACGATGACTTTCTTAGCTTTTCCTAGCATGGATAAAGTTGTGTTTTCCAGCTTCATACCAAGCTCTTCGCTGATAAGTTGGCCACCGGTTAAGATAGCAATGTCTTCTAACATAGCTTTTCTTCTATCGCCAAATCCAGGAGCTTTAACTGCGCATACTCTAAATCCTGCGCGTAGTCTGTTTACCACTAAAGTAGCTAAAGCTTCGCCTTCGATATCTTCAGCAATAATTAATAGGGGACGTCCAGATTCTGCTACCTGTTGTAAAACTGGAAGGAAATCTTTAATTCCAGAAATTTTTTTGTCGTAGATAAGCACAAGAGCTTCTTCTAACACACATTCTTGTGTTTCAGGATTTGTAGAGAAATAGCTAGAAAGATATCCTCGGTTGAAATTCATACCTTCAACAACATCGAGAACAGTTTCGAATCCTTTAGCTTCCTCAACAGTAATAGAGCCATTTTTCCCAACTTTTTCCATGGCTTCTGCAATGAGGTTACCAATTTCAGCATCATTGTTAGCAGAAATTGTCGCTACTTGAGCTATTTCTTTGTGATGCTGTACAGGTTTGCTAATTTTTTTGATTTGATCCACAACAACTTTTACAGCTTTATCAATTCCTCTTTTGAGGTCCATGGGATTGGCACCTGCAGTCACATTTCTCAATCCTTCACTGTAGATAGCTTCAGCAAGAACAGTAGCTGTTGTAGTTCCGTCACCAGCTTTATCTGCAGTTTTGCTAGCGACTTCCTTCACCATTTGAGCTCCCATGTTCTCGTGTTTGTCTTCGAGCTCAATTTCTTTGGCGACAGTTACACCGTCTTTTGTAACTTGAGGAGAACCAAAGCTTTTATCGATAACCACATGACGTCCTTTAGGACCTAAGGTTACTTTTACAGCTTCTGCAAGAGTTTTAACTCCCTTATGAATTTTTTTTCTGGCGTCTTCGTTATATTTAATGTTTTTTGCTGCCATTGTTTTTTGTGCTCCTTAACTTTTTGCAATCTATAAATAATTATCAGTCTTACTTGAGAACTGCCATAACTTCGCTTTCTTGAACAATGACGTAATCCTCACCATCGATGGTAAGTTCTTGTCCCGCGTATTTATCTATTAAAACAGTGTCACCTACTTTAACTTCAAAAGGTAGGACTTGACCGTCTTTATCACGCTTCCCTGTTCCTAGGGCTAGCACTTCTGCTCGGTCTTGTTTTTTCTTTGCTGTATCAGGTAAAATGATGCCGCCGCGCGATGTAGAATCTTCCTCTTCTCTTTTCACTAAAATTCTATCGCCCAGGGGCTTAATCCTAAAGGTCGTTGCTTGATCTGACATATTGTAAGCTCCTTGTGTTTCATATTCTAAGAGACTTTGCCGTTTCTCGAAAACGATAACAAAGCTCCACGTTTTTGGCAATGATTTTAGCACTTAATAATATCAAGTGCCATTTTTTTTAGTTGTTTCAAATTAAAGATGATAGCTCTTGAATTTTTCTCTCAATAAAACAAAAAGCCTTTTGGATTGGCTCAATTGTGCCCATATCTAATCCTGATTTTTTTAAGATTTCTAAGGGGAAATCCGATCCACCGCTTTTTAAAAAGTTAAGATACGAGTTAAGAGCATTATCTTCGTTGTTAAGAATTTTTTCTAAAAAGCACAGGGCGGCTATAATGCCCGTTGCATATTGATATACGTAGAAATTGTAATAGAAATGAGGAATTCTTGCCCACTCTATGTTAGACAGGACATCAAATGTGATAATTTCGCCGTAAAATTCATTTTGTAAATTCTTGTAAGTTGAGGATAGGTATTCTTCAGTTAGAGGAATCCCTTGTTCTGCTGCGTTATGAATTTCGTATTCAAAAGAGGCGAATAATACCTGACGGAATAGTGTAGAGAAGATGGTATCCAAACATCTTGTCAGAATTGTGATTTTCTCTTCTTTTGAGTCGCTGTCCTTAAGCATTGAATCCATAAGAAGCATTTCATTTAAGGTAGAAGCAATTTCAGCAAGGAAAATAGGATATTGAGCGTCATGGAAAGGTTGATTCTTCCTACTAAAATACGAGTGCATACTGTGCCCTCCTTCGTGGGCAATTACAGATACATCATAAAGGGTTCCCGTATAGTTTAGGAGGATATAAGGGTGGCTATCGTAACATCCCGAAGAATATGCTCCAGATCGTTTATTAAGATTTTCGTATTTATCTACCCAGCCTTGAGTTGTTAACCCCTGTTTTAAGATATCAATATATTCAGTTCCTAGAGGAGAAAGGCTAGTATAGATAAGATCCACAGCTTCTTTGAACGAATATTTTTTCTCTTCGGACTGACTTAGGGGAGCATAAACGTCATAAAAATGGAAATCTTCTAGATTTAAGCATTGTTGTTTAATGGAAAAGTACTTCGTGACCAGTGAAGAATTTTTCTTCACGATATCAATAAGGTTCGTGTACACGGTTATCGGAATATTGTTGTGGTATAATGCAGCTTCTAAGCATGAGTTATACCTTTTATTTTTTGCGTAAAATAAATGTGCTTGGATTTTCCCATTAAGTAAGTTAGCAAAAGTATGTCGGTAACTGTGGTATCTTTCACATTGTGCTAGGTAGGATGTTTTTCGTAATTCCCGATCTGTAGATTGCATATACAATGAAGCAAGTGCGTGAGAAAGAGGGTGGGAGTTGCCTTCTGAGTCTGTGGCTTGCCCAAAGGGAATTTCAGAGTCACTTAAAGAAGAAAATGCCTTACTTGCTACTTCAAGAGGAGTAAAGGCAGAAGCAAGAATTTTTTCTTCTCCAGGAGTGCCTGTGTGTATAGATAGTCTAAAGATTTTCTCTAAATAGAATCTATAGGGAGCTAAACAGGGAGCCGATAAATGCTGAGCAATTAGAGATTCAGATAAGCTGGTTAAAGCAGGTTGTACCCAAGAGACTTCTTCAGCAAATAAGGTGCATAGATGTGTGATAGATTTAAGATCTGCAATGCCCTCTTGGTTTGTAATGTCCTGGTCATGAACTAGATGAGCGTAAACATAGAGTTTGTCCAATTTCCTCTCAATAGAGAAGAGTGTGGTTAATAAGGATAGTAGAGATTCTGAATTTTTAAGTTGGTATTGCGTTGCTTGAAGAGCAGGCCATGTAGGTGAGCCGTCTGTTTTTAATCCGAAAGAATCAAGGTCTGTTTTCCATGCTTCTCTATTTAGATATAAGGGGCTGATATCCCAACAATCTTGAGGGGAAATTTCACTTCTTGGACGGACTTGTTGCTTGTTTAATTCTACGGTCATGACGGTCTATAGATTTTTGAAATAGTAAAAAGAACTTATTATAAAGTAAGTTCTGAGAAAAAGCCAAGAACGATCAAGCACATTGCTATAGATTAAAATGGATTGTCGGTATCAATAAATGTTGAGGAAATTTGTAGGTTTGTTTGTAAGTAGTGAGCAAGAGCTTTTGGTCCTATTTTTTCTGTTGCGGTATGTCCAAACGCTAGAAAGTGTAAATGATTTTCCATGGCAGTAGACCATGCTGGTTCATCAAAATTTCCCGTGATAAAGCAATCTACGTTGCAAAGAACAGCTTGAGATAACTCTTTATAAGCTCCTCCAGAAATCAGTGCTGCAGAAGAAATGATTTCTCTACCGCCAAGTGCTTGAGCTTTTATTGGAGATTGGTAGTAGTTGGATAAGTTTTCTATAAAAAGTTGTATGGGCGTAGGAGAGAGGGATCCTTGAACTCCAAGATGTGGAAGAAAGCTCCCGAATGGTTGAAGATTGGTCCATTTTAAATCATGAGCTACCTTCCAGTTGTTCCCAATAATGGGATGAGCATCCAGGGGTAGGTGATAGGCTAATAATTGTATGTCATGTTTGATCAAGTGTTGTATTCGATCATAGAGCATGCCTCTGATGGGATAGGGCATTCCTTTCCAGAATAAGCCATGATGGACAATCAAGACATTAGCTTCTATTTCAATAGTGGCCAGTATAGTGGACAAATCAGCAGTTACTCCAACTGCTATCTTTTGAACATCAGCACTTGTGCTGCCTACTTGCAGTCCATTAGGACAGTAATCAGGAAATGATTCCGGAGAGAATAGATCGTTTAAGTAGACTAGAAGATCAGCAATTTTCATGTAGGATAACAATAGTTATGAGAATTCATTTTTATTATTAATTCACAAATGAAAATTCCTGACAATCTTTACTAAGGGCCTTGGTCTAGCGTCTGAAATACTGTTTAGTGCCTATTTGAGTTTTTTGATTTTTCAATCTGTAATCATTATTGTATCTGGTTGCAAACCCGGGATTTAATTTCTGATTTGCAAGGTCTCATGATTTCTTGTGTACATGACCAATATCAACCAAGTTTATCATTCACGAAGTTTTCTGTACGATTGGATATAGAAAAATCTAAGAACTTCCTTTAATTATGTACACATGGATTGAATTGGGAGCAGTTACAGTTATTTACAAAATTAGATAATGTAGTTCTGTGAATTTTCTTTGCGAAATAGAATTGCAAGGTCGTGGGGGATATCTATTTAGAAATGTGATTACTACTTCTATTTATACCTAAGAAATGCCAGCTTTGATCCTAATATTGCATTATTGATATGTGATGAATGGATAGACGACTATCTGGATAGCTCTAAGAGAAATCAGAGATGGAGAGCCCATGAATCAACAGTCAAGTGGTTAAATCGTAGACGGGATGAAGGAGAGTGTTTACAAGAAATCTCAAAGGATCATGAAGGCAGACAACCGTACTATAATTATCACATTCGTACAGGAGTCAGAAACAGAATACAGTAGAGTATTTAAACAATTCATTTAGAGAACTTTAGTGATGTATTCTTCTACTTGCTATGAAAATATAGAGTTAGGAGGTCGATAACATTACGCTAGCTGTGCAGAAATTATCAATTTTCTAACTCTGTGAAAACTGTTTGGTGAAACAGTTGATTTTTATAATTCCGTAGTATTTCCAAACCTTCTTGTGGCTAATCTTACATTCCTATGTGGTTAATAGTCATAGCACTCTATTTCAGAGTTTGATTTCAGGTATTCTACCTTGACAATTCAGGGATTTATCCATTGTTTTTTGTTTCTGAAAATGCGTATATTTTCTCAAATTTAATTAATTGGGTGTATAGCATGCATCCTTTACAGGCACCTTCTTATTTAGGATCTAATGCTGTTTCAATATTAGTAAAAGAACGCAGGCCACAGCCTTCTATTACGGATAGTTTACGTAAATATGCTTTAGCTGTAGGAAATAGTGTTTTTCTTGCTTTAATTACTACTTTCGCAACTTTGATGATTTGTGGATTGACTCAACCTGTAATTATAGTTGGTTTGATAATCTCGATAATTCTTTTGTGTGTCTCTTTGGGCTTATTGATTTATCGTACGTATGAGTTAAAGTTTAGACCTTCTATTCCTCAAGGTTTTGCTTCTATAATTAAACGTGAATTCCCTTCGGTTATTTATGATTTCGTTATTCGGGAAAGGTTGTCTCTGCAAGAGTTTCGTGCAGCTATATCGGGACTATCTTCTGGAGAATTTGTGTTCCCATCACACAAGTGTCAAGAAAAAGTAGAGAGGTTTGGTCTTGAGCGCTTAAAAACAGCTTGTCAGGGAATACATCTGCCTGATTTAGAAAAACTATTATTAAGGAGCTGTCCTTTGTACTTTCTGGGTAAGTTTATAGAGCTGGGGTCTAGAGAGCTTGCTCAGGCAGAGGATATGGAGCCTGAAGTGTATTGGGTATGCCGCACAGGATTATCTAGTTGCTTAGATACTGCTTTTCATCATTATACTTGGCTTTTGGCTCAAGTAGTTTCTGAATTTGAATACGAAAGTTTATTAAATCATGCTCACAATGGTACTTGGAATGAAGCACAGCCTATAGTTGAAAGCATTCGTTCTCGACTTATAGCTATTCTTCCGGATGTGTTTGTTGACAGTTTTCATGTTGATCATGGTTGGGTGTCCTATTGTTTAAATACCTACCCACTCGATTGGTTGCTGTTCTTATGTAAACACGGTGTTTCTTGGGAGCAATTACAGTTACTTAAAGAAGTGGAATGTAGACATGTGGTTTTCCTGTCTTTATTCAATGAGGAAAATGGAGGCATGAATTTGGCACGCCTCATGCTTGCTACATACCCGTATATTCATCAAGAAGGCTCTGAGTTTGATTCTTCATTGGCTCTACTTACTTGGGACGAGTGGATTCACTATTATGAGAAGAATAAAGAAAGCCCTAAATGGCATTTTTATGATCAGACGCTATCATTCTTAAACAAGAGTAGTAATAAAGAACTTGTAGAGAGACACGATCTCTCTCATATTCCTATTTATTCCTTAAATCGCACTACAGGAGAAAGGACGCTGAATTAGCATCTTTTTAACTCACGTTGTATTTCTATATCTTAATAATGTTTTCTTCTAATTTTCGTGCATTATTCATTTTAGTTTCATCGAAAAATAGCTGTAGAGTGGCTCAGTTTTGTTATTTTTTTTTAATTTTGAATATAATTAAGAGCTTTTGGTCTCTGCTCTGTTTTTCAAAAATATAATAATAATAGGACATGTTATGAGTGTGGATAGTATCCCCCTAGACGGGCGTCTTCCGGCTTCTTTGATTTCTCTGAGTTTGAGAAGTAAAGAGCATTGCCGGTTAGATAAGTTATCTCACCATGCTATGGCTATTACTAGTATATTCTGTCTTTAGTGGAGTTTTCGTGTTTTTACTTGCCTATGGATTTTCTCATCCCTTGATTATTTTAGGCCTAGTGTTATCTTTGTTTATTGTAGGCATAACAGCTGTTTGGGTATTGCGTCGTTGTTTGCATGAGTTACAACATCCTCTTCCTTCAGGATTTCTCTGCTTATTAGAGAAACACTATCCTAGAGTTATTTGTGATTTAGTTTTTGATAATACGCTCACTCTTTAAAGAATTGCGATCTATGCTCTTGTATTTGTCTTCGGGGAATTTTGATATGTTGCCTGAGGATTGTAAGGAGAGGGTGACAGCCTTGGATTTTGAGCGTTTACAAATTGCTTGCAATGGGGTGGAGATTCTTGATTTAGAAACCCTATTATTCAGGAATTGTCCTTTATATTTCATAAATAAGTTTATAGGTACTCTTGCTAAAAATTTTTCTTTTTTCAGTAAGTCTGCCAATGCTAAAATCTCTTACGCTTTAATAGCAGGAGTTACATTATTCGCTCTTTCTGTGGCAATTCCTGTTTTTGTCTTAACGATTAGTACGGGTTTCCCTTTGATGGTTATAGCTCCTTTTGGTTTTATTTTTGGATTAATAGGAATTCAGTGTATCTATGCACAAAGAAAACAACGTGTTATTGAAAACAAGAATATTTCCTGGAGATTCTCCCAGTTAATTTTTGATAAATATACCAGGGCTTTTTGGTATTGTTTGCATGAATAAAATAGCTCTAAAGTTACTGTATCTCTAATAGGTGAGTGTAATTTATCCTTTTCTTAGATTTATAGATTAGCGATTTTAGCCTCTAGGGCTATCATGGATCTTCTTACAGATTCTCCAAAACTATTAGTAGCTTTAAAGGATTTAATCACTGGGCAGATGTCATTTCTAGGTATTTTTCGTGTAAAATATTTAGAGTTATTTTCTTCTGTAAGTATGCAGGACTATCTTAAGTTAGAAGTAGGGATGCTCCAAGCTTCCTGTAGTGTCTGGAAAAGAAATACCGATGAGATAGCCATAGTGGATAAAGTATTGGCAACACAGTCTTTATCTAAGTCTATAGGGAACAGTTCTTGTGTTATCTGGATTTGGGTTTAGAGATTTGCCCGTTAAATACAAAGGCTAAATCCTTACTTAAGAATCTTAGTGACTACCAAGGTCAGTACTTAAATAAATTTTCAGAAAAACAGATTTAGAATCGCGTTTTAGATTAACTACAGATATTGATGGTATGGATTTTCTGCCTAAACTTGCTTATAAAACTTGGGGAGAATAGATATAAGGCAGCGGTATTTTATGATGTTTAGATTACAGGGAAAACTGTCCGGGTGTTTGATCTTTTTGTTAGAGAACATCCTCATTTGACCTCACAAAGACAATTATATTAGTATGATTTAGGCTGTTAGTTTTTGTGTGAGAATACAGATATTTTCTAGCTAAAGGATAGAGAAAGGTAAAACAAATAGAGGTGTTGTGAAAGAAGATCCCTATTTAGAAGTAAAAAAACAGTTAGCTCTTGAAGCAGCAGACTTGGTGGAGCCAGGAATGCTTTTGGGATTAGGGAGTGGCTCGACATCTAGAGAATTTATCAAAGCTGTTGCTAACAAGCATAAGCAAGAAAATTTAGATATTCATGCTGTTGCTTCTTCAAAAGAGTCGTATTCTCTAGCCATGAATTTAGGAATTCCTTTAGTTGATGACGAAGAGTTCATGGAAATAGATCTTGCTGTTGATGGTGCTGATGAAATCGATCCCCAATTGCGCATGATTAAAGGTGGTGGTGGAGCAATTTTTCGTGAGAAGATCTTATTACAATCAAGTCGGCGACGGCTGATACTTGCAGATGAAAGTAAACATGTTAAGGTTTTAGGGAAATTTGGTCTTCCTATAGAAATTAGTCCTTTTGGTAGATCTTCTATTATTGCTACTTTGCAAAGTTTGGGGTATCTAGGGAATTTAAGAAAAAATCCTCGTGGAGGATTTTTTATCACCAATAACGGAAATTATATTTACGATATTCATACTCCGAATGTATATCCTCATCCCGAGGAAGACCTGCTGAAGCTGCTACAAATTCATGGTATTATTGAAGTCGGGTTTGTTATAGCGAACGTTGAGGTATGGTTTGGTTATGCCAACGGTCAGATTGGTAAAAAGAACACCGGTAGAGTATGAGTATAGAAAAAGAGCTGCTCCAAGATACCCCTTTGGTTTTACTTAATTTTTATAAGTTAGTCAGCTTTTGTCATTACGCAGGAATAGTCTTAGGTACCGAAGAAAAAAAATTTGCGATATATGGGCATGTATCTATGGGGCAGGCTTTTCAAAATTCTGATCCTACGCATTTTGCCTTGTCAAGACCATTGACCCATGATTTACTAAATTTTGTTTTTTCAGGTTTTGATATTCATGTATTGCGTGTTGTGATTAGTGATTACAAGGATAACATTTTTTATACGCGTATGTTTTTAGAGCAAAAACAAGGGGATTTCCTCTATATCACCGATGTTGATGCTCGCCCGAGCGATAGCATCCCTTTAGCGCTTACACATAAAGTTCCTATTCTTTGTGTGAAGTCTGTGTTTGATGCTGCTGTAGCTTATGAAGAATAGAAGAAAATACCATGGTATCTTATGGCCAAAATTCCCTATGCTATTTTAGAGAAAGGTTCGTTATTACTAGCTTCTCCTGATACAGATCAGGGAGTATTTACTCGTAGTGTAATTTTGTTATGTGAGCATAGCCTCAATGGTTCTTTTGGTCTCATTTTAAATAAGACATTGGGTTTAGAAATATCCGACGATATTTTTACTTTTGATAAAGTATCAAATAACAATATCCGTTTTTGTATGGGAGGTCCCTTACAAGCGAATCAGATGATGCTTTTGCATTCCTGTTCAGAAATTCCCGAACAAACTTTGGAAATTTGCCCTTCCGTATATTTAGGAGGGGATCTATCTTTTTTACAAGAGATTGCTTCTAGTGAGACAGGACCTATGATCAATCTATGTTTTGGTTATAGTGGTTGGCAAGCAGGACAATTGGAAAGAGAATTCCTTGATGGGAATTGGTTTTTAGCTCCTGCAAGTTATGAATATGTATTTACAGATTGTCCTGAAAATCTTTGGTCTATGATTCTTAAAGATTTAGGAGGTAAGTATGCTTCACTATCTACAGTTCCTGAGAATCTTTTGTTAAATTAGCTCATATTGTTTATTTAATATTCGCTCAGCCTTTTCCTAGGTTTTAAAGTTGTCATGTTTCAAAATAATCCCAGATTTGCTTAGGGGGTTATATGTCAGTTATTGAAGAGTCAACTATGACTTACGCAGAAGCTTGCCGCTATTTTCCTGGAGGAGTCAATTCTCCGATACGCGCGTGTATTCCTGTGGGGATTATTCCTCCCATTGTCTCTAGTGCTTACCGTGACATTTTCATAGACAGTTTTGGTAAGACGTTTATAGATTTTTGTGGGTCTTGGGGATCGTTAATACACGGTCATGGCCATCCAAAAATTTTAGATGTTATTTGTAATTCAGCATCTCAAGGCACCTCTTATGGTCTAACTTCAGAAAACGAAATTTCTCTAGCAGCAACATTATTTTCCTGTTTGGAGTTAAAGGACAATAAGGTGCGGTTTGTCTCATCTGGTACGGAAGCTACAATGACCGCTGTGCGTCTTGCTTGCGCAACTACAGGTCGTTCCATAATTATTAAATTTTTAGGATGCTATCATGGACATGCCGATATTTTGTTAAAAGGAATCGCTATAGATGAGAGTAATATACACCAAGTTCCTCATATTGTAGATACCTACTTTTTGGGAAATCCTTATTTGCCTCTGAATTTGATCTTGCCCTACAACGATTTGCAGATTTTCGAAGAAGTTATGCTTCAGGTAGGGGAACGAGTTGCCTGTGTAATTTTTGAACCTATAGCTATCAATATGGGTGTTGTTCTCCCAAAGCCTGGATTTATTGAGGGTGTTACAACTACAAGTCGCAGGTTTTCAGCTCTAACGATTATGGATGAAGTGGTGACAGGATTCCGCATGGGAATTCGGGGTGTGCGCTCTATAATGGATGTAGATTCTGATATTACTGTATATGGGAAAATCTTGGGAGGAGGTATGCCGGTAGCTGCATTCCTGGCCCACCATAGTATTATGGATCATTTACTTCCTCTAGGAAAGGTATTTCAAGCAGGAACACTTTCTGGGAATCCTATTGCTATGGCTGTAGGAAAAGCTTCCATAGAGCTATGCCGTGAAGTAGATTTTTACCCTAAATTAGAGAATCTTGCACAAAGTTTCTTTGCTCCTATAGAAGATGTAATTCGTAATCGAGGTTTTCCAGTATCTTTAGTGAGAGTAGGTTCGATGTTTTCATTTTTCTTTAGAGAAACACCCCCGAAAAATCTCAGTGAAGTTCAGGAATGTGATCAACAAATGTTCGGAGTATTTTATCGTCGTGTCTTTGCTCAGGGAGTGTATTTATCCCCGGCCTCTATGGAAGCGAGCTTTCTTTCTTCTGTACATAGTAAGGAAAATCTAGCCTATACTCAAAATGTGCTTATTGATAGTTTAGTGACAACATTTGATAGCCTTTAAAATACAGGGGCTTCTCAAGATTTTGAGGATATGGAGTATGGAGATGGAGGCAAAAAAACGCGCTCGTATTTTCCAAATACTTTGTGTTTTTCCTTTGGAATTAGGCAGATGGATGGGGTTCACTTGTGCAGTTATAAAAAGCTTATCATGGAAGAAGAGCTTATTGCGATCTATAAGTATTCAAGGTTATGATATCGGTGTAGCTTCTTTACCAGTCGTGATGCTTACTGGAGCTGTAACAGGAATCGTTTTGGCTTTGCAGTCCTATTATCAATTGGGAATACATGGATTGTCCTGTGCTATAGGATTTTTCGTGGTAAAAAGTATTTTAGTAGAAATAGGTCCTGTTCTTACCGCTCTCGCTCTTTCTGGAAGAGTAGGAGGAGCAATTTCTGCTTTCTTAGGAACTATGCGCATGACCGAACAAGTTAGCGCAATGGAAACTTTAGGAGTAAATCCTTTAGAATACTTTGCCTTACCAAGAATTATCGCAGGTATTATTGCTATGCCCGCTTTGGTGATTGCTGCAGTTTGGTCAGGGATCTTTTGTGGGTATTTACTCTGTCGTTATGCTTTTCAATTGCCAGCACAGGTATATTTACACATGGTCTCTGGGAATGTATTCATATCCGATATTGTGATGGTCATTGTGAAGTCCTTAGTATTCGGATTTATTATCACATCTTTAGCTTGTTATCAGGGATTAGGGAAACATTGCCGCATTACAGATGTTGCTAAGGTAACTACTGCAGGAGTTGTGACCTCATATATTTCTATTCTATTTGCTAATTGTGTGATTACAGCATTCTTTCATGTTCTAGGTTACTAGGGAGAGGTATGGTAGAACCCTGGATTTCTGTAGATCGCATTTATAAGAGTTATTGTAATACTGAAGGTCAAGGCCATACGGTACTGCATGGGATTTCTTTGCAGGTATTTCCTGATGAGTTGTTGGTAATTCTAGGAAAATCCGGCACAGGAAAAAGCGTGCTTCTTCGGCATATTATAGGGTTAGAGGTTCCAGACTCTGGAGAAGTGCGCTATGCTAAAGAACTTACTCATAAAGGGCGTTTAAAAGATTTTACTATTGGCATGGTGTTTCAGGGAGGAGCTCTCTTTGATTTTCTTTCTGTTAGAGAAAATGTTGCTTTCGGTCTTCATGCATATAATGACCGGTATAAGATATTTTCCCAAAGCGAGATCAACGTTAAGGTGGATCAAGCTTTGTCTAATGTAGGATTAAGTTATGCTGCCGAGTTTATGCCGAGTAAATTATCTGGGGGTATGGTAAAGCGAGTCGCCTTAGCCCGATCTTTAGTCTATTCTCCTAAGCTTGTCCTTTATGATGAGCCTACAGCAGGTTTAGATCCTATGACTAGTCGGGAAATGATACACTTAATTTTCCAATTGCGAAAAGAACAGGGAATAGGAGGTATAATCATTACTCATGATATTACATTAGCATTAGCACTTGCAGATCGAATTGCTATCCATGATAAAGGAACTATACCCCGCATCTACACAAAGGAAGAATTTATAAAGACAGATGATGCTTTGGTTAGGCAATTCTTTGCCGGTCATCAGCATGGTGAAATGCTGATTAAGGAGGGCTAATGTCTAAGGAAGATCGTAAATCAATATTTTTTGGAGTATTTCTTTGTGTAGGAATTCTAGGTTTATTTTCTGTCATGCTATTCACTCCCAAAAGTCGTGGGGATGGAAAACAAGAAATCCATGTTGCCTTTACTCACCTTAGTGGAGTAAGTAAAGGAATGAATGTTTGTCTAGCAGGTAAGATTATTGGTTCTGTAGCTTCTGTGCACAATATTATGGATAAGGGAATTTCCCAAGATTCCGGACAATTGTATTGCTACGAACTCGTTTTGAAAATTGATTCGGGAATAGCTCTTTATAAAGACGATACTTTTGCTATGTATTCTCCTAAAATTATAGGAGAATCTATAGTGAATATTATTCCTGGAAAGATAAGAGCTGAAAACAATCGCTTATACTCTCAGGATTTAGTCTACGGTAATAATATTGATCCTATTGAGAAATTGATACAGTTTGTCGATAAAGCTGACAAAGCCTTGGGGAAGCTCGAAACAGAAACTGTACATATTTACGAAAAATTATCTTCCTTGATTGATGATGAGAAAGACTCTTCATTAATCAAGCAGGCTCGATTAGCAACAGAGTCTATACACAAAAGTGCTAACAGATTAGCGGATTGCTTAGATGGTGAGCGTATTTCCCGTCTCGATGGGCTAATGAGTGACTGCCGGGATATCGCTAGTACCGTGAAAGATTACGGATTATTATATCAATACAACTCGCAATGGAAAAAACAGCAAAAAACAAAAGATAAGAAAAAAAAATTATTACAGAAGCAAGAAGTCGCTTTGGAAAATAGATAGATTTTTTGTTTTCTCTATGTAATGAATAAAATGTTTCAGCAGAGTGTTAGGGCTGTTTTATGGATAAGATATCGGATGCAGTAAGCGAAGCTCTAGAAAAGGCTTTTGAGCTCGCTAAATCACAAAAAAATCCTTACGTAAGCGAAAACCATTTTCTTAAATGTCTATTAGAAAATACTGAGTCGCTATTTTATTTAATTATTAAAGAGATTCAAAGCAATCCTAAATTGCTGATTTCTGCAGTTGATAAGGCTTTATCGTTAGAACCTTCAGTTGTTGAAGGAGACGCTATGCCGAAACCTTCTCCAGGGCTGCAAAGTCTACTTTTAGATGCTAAACATGAGGCAAAAGATCTCGGAGATACCTACATTTCCGGAGATCATGTATTATTAGCTTTTTGGAAATCCAACAAGGAGCCTTTTGCTTCTTGGAAAAACACGGTAAAAATATCCTTAGACGATCTTAAGAAACTTATTATTAATGTAAGGCGTGGCAATCGTATGGACTCTCCTAGTGCGGAAAATAATCTCCGGGGCCTAGAAAAGTATTGTAAGAACTTAACTTCATTAGCGAAAGAAGGGAAGCTTGATCCTGTAATTGGCAGGGATGAAGAAATTCGTCGTACAGTTCAAGTGTTATCACGAAGAACTAAGAATAACCCAATGCTTATAGGTGAACCAGGAGTAGGGAAAACAGCCATAGCGGAAGGCTTGGCTTTACGCATAGTTCAAGGCGATATTCCTGAAAGTTTAAAAGGTAAACAGCTCTATGTTTTAGATATGGGGGCGTTAATCGCGGGAGCAAAATATCGCGGGGAATTTGAAGAACGCTTAAAAAGTGTGCTTAAAGATGTAGAATCTGTTGATGGGGAAAGTATTTTATTTATTGATGAGGTGCATACTCTCGTAGGTGCTGGAGCTACCGATGGAGCTATGGATGCTGCAAATTTATTAAAACCGGCTTTAGCACGCGGGACTTTGCATTGCATTGGTGCGACTACTCTTAATGAATATCAAAAGTATATTGAAAAAGATGCCGCTTTAGAACGGCGTTTCCAACCCATTTTTGTAACAGAGCCTTCCTTAGAAGATGCTGTGTTTATTCTTCGTGGTCTTCGTGAAAAGTATGAAATTTTCCATGGCGTACGTATTACTGAGGGGGCATTAAATGCTGCCGTTCTTCTTTCTTATAGATATATTCCTGATCGTTTTCTTCCTGATAAGGCGATCGATCTTATTGATGAAGCTGCAAGTTTAATTCGTATGCAAATTGGTAGTTTACCTCTACCTATCGATGAAAAAGAACGCGAGCTCGCAGCATTGATTGTTAAACAAGAAGCTATAAAACGAGAAAAAGCTCCTGCCTATCAAGAAGAGGCTGAAGCTATGCAACAGTCAATAGATCAGCTTAAAGAAGAACTTGCAGCCTTACGACTACGTTGGGACGAGGAAAAAAAACTTATCTCCGGTCTTAAAGAAAAAAAGAATTCTTTAGAAAATATGAAGTTTTCTGAAGAAGAAGCAGAACGTATTGCTGATTACAATCGCGTTGCGGAGTTGCGCTACAGTTTGATTCCTGCTCTTGAAGAAGAAATCCGTCATGATGAAGAAGCATTAAATCAAAGAGACAATCGTTTACTTCAAGAAGAGGTAGACGAGCGTCTTATTGCTCAAGTCGTAGCAAATTGGACAGGCATTCCTGTGCAAAAGATGTTAGAAGGCGAAGCAGAAAAACTTCTTGTTTTAGAAGAATCATTGGAAGAACGTGTTGTTGGTCAACCGTTTGCTATTGCTGCGGTAAGCGATTCTATACGTGCTGCGCGTGTTGGACTGAGTGATCCCCAACGTCCTTTGGGGGTATTCCTATTTTTAGGCCCTACAGGAGTTGGAAAAACAGAGCTTGCTAAAGCTCTAGCGGATCTTTTGTTTAATAAAGAAGAGGCAATGGTACGCTTCGATATGACCGAATATATGGAAAAGCATTCCGTGTCGAAGTTGATCGGATCGCCTCCAGGTTATGTAGGTTATGAAGAAGGCGGAAGCCTTTCCGAAGCTTTACGTCGAAGACCATATTCTGTTGTGCTCTTCGATGAAATTGAAAAAGCAGATAGGGAAGTTTTTAATATTCTTTTGCAGATTTTTGATGAGGGGATTCTTACAGATAGTAAGAAACGTAAGGTAAATTGTAAAAATGCTTTATTCATTATGACCTCAAATATAGGTTCTCAAGAACTCGCCGATTACTGCGCGAAAAAGGGGAGTGAAGTAAGTAAGGACACTGTGTTGTCGGTAGTTGCTCCGACATTACGGAAATACTTCAGCCCTGAGTTCATCAATCGTATTGATGATATTCTTCCTTTTATTCCTTTAAGTACCGAAGATATTGTAAAAATAGTCGGCATTCAGATGCGTAGGGTTGCCCAACGCATGTTAGAAAGACGCGTAACGTTAACTTGGGATGATTCTGTCATACTATATCTCAGTGAGCAGGGGTATGACAGTGCTTTCGGAGCACGACCCTTAAAACGGTTAATTCAGCAGAAGGTAGTTACACTATTATCGAAAGCTTTACTTAAAGGTGATATTAAATCAGACACTGCTATAGAGTTAACGATGTCTAAAGATGTCATACTTTTCAAAAAAGTTAGTGGTTAATTTTCAAGAAGTACACGCTTAGAGATTTCTCTTAATTGTGATAGTGAGCTTTTTCGTGTTGTAAAGAGAGCCTTAGCGTAAAAGTCTTACGAGGCCCTACCCCGTGAGAGCGGGGTAGGGGAGGTGGATGAGATTAGAACTGGATCTTGGATCCGAGATCTATGTTAT